>CALKJE010000377.1 GCA_937995675.1 uncultured Saprospiraceae bacterium | reverse complement strand
CGTGGATCATAAGGAGGCGAGGGAACGGTGCTTGCGGGTTTATAAGGAGGGGTTGGCGAAGGCGGAGTGAGGGAAGAGGTGGAGTGGTGAGATTTTTTTCTCGCAGAGACGCGAAGGCGCAGAGACACTTATGACGCGGTGTGGTTCGTGTATTTTTTCGTAAATTGATTTTCAAGTGAAGCACAAAATGACCTGAATACAAGAATTATCTCTGCGTCATTGCGCTCTCTGCGAGACCAATAATCCAAGTTTAAAGTCTAAGTGATTTTCTATTCTTCCAGATTTTCAAATAGGTCTGAGAGTACCACTTAATGTAAATACAAGAATTATCTCTGCGTCATTACGCTCTCTGCGAGACCAATAATTTAAGTTTACAGTCTGAGTGATTTTCTATTCTTCCAAATTATTAACAACCCTTGTAATTCCATCTTTTAGATATGCTGCATTGAAATTTAGAAGCAAACCTAAATGTATATCTGTCAAGACCAAATAAGAGTAAAGCGTCTTCTTAAATACATTAGATATTTGGGACACAGATTTTAACTCAATGATCACCTTATCTTCCACCACTAGGTCTGCCCGAAACCCTTTGCCCATTGGTTTACCATCATAGAAAACTTCAAACGGATATTGTCTTTTTACCTTTAGGCCACGATTTTTTGTTAGTTCATAATAGAGTGCTACTTCGTATACAGATTCTAGTAATCCGGGGCCGAGTTCTCGATGAACTCTAATAGCGGAAGCGATGATAATAGAGGAGATTTCATTTTCTAGCATAAGCGTTTTTTCTTAGTTTAAGCATAATTATCATCCACCTGAAAAAAGGTTAACAATAACTTGTCTATACTAAGATGCTTGACATCTCAATTTTCCATAAAAATCAAAGAATAATTTTCTTTTTCTAAAAGACATACTTGACCTGCGCCTTTACTTCTGATCGAGTAGGCCCGAGGATTTCTTCTGTTGTGTTTAGTGAAAAACCCTCTTCACCTCGCCAGAAGGTTTGAGCATAGCGAGCTTCTAGCGTTAGGTTTCGGATACCTTTGAAGCGTAGGTTAAAATAAAAACGCGTACCTCGGTTGTAGTAAGGAGGAACGGAAAAAGAGTTGAGGATGTCATTCTCGTAGGCGTAGAAACGAACATCAAAACCTGGTGTGTCAAAGTATGCAAAGCGCGTTGTAAAAGAAAAGGGTAGGGACTTCGGCTTATAGATAATATCTTGGAATAACATCATTCCCGTTTCATTAATATTTACGTTGTTTTTGGTGAAACCCCAAGCTAAGCGAGTACGAAGTTCGATGCCAGGATTAAGTTTGTTGTCGAACTGGAATCTGATTCGGAAGGTTTTGGTTGGGACTAAAAAATCTGTTTTTGTTTCGTTGCCACGAAGATTCTCTTCTTCTACTTCATATTTTACTTGGATGTAGGCCGTTAGTTTTCTTTTGACAAAATAGGTTAGTCGCGACTGCATATCGTAACCCATTGAAGGAGCGTCTGCGTCAAATTGTAACCAAGGATGTGTATAAAGGTCAAAATAAGTAGTGAATTTCCAGCGGTTGGCGGGACGAATTTCTGCGCCGATATAAAGTCCTTGTTCGTTACGGGCACTTCTTGATTCTCCAAAAGCGTTGGCGTCGAGTGCTTGATAGTCTCTGGCAAAATTACGATAGAGAATGGAAAGATCTACTTTTCGATCTAGTCCAAATAAGACACCGTTGGTGGTTGCAATGGCGCCGTTATCGCTCATGGCGGTTTCGCCGAAGAAATTAATGTTTTGGAAAATATAAGAATAATCTAAGCTGACGTTAGTGAGTTGATCTCCCGTAAAATAAAACTGGGTATAAGGACGGAAAGAACGCGTCAGCGGTTTGTTGAGTTTATTATGTAAAACATTCAGTCCTAAATGCCAGCGGTCGCGATGATACTTTATGTTGGCACCGATCACGGATTGTTTGATGGCATTTTCATCATCGGTTTCTAATTTCAGACGATGGAAGCCACTGGTTTGTAAAGAAGTAAACTCTGTAATTTGTTCATCATTGTCTAAGGTGTCTGGAGCAACTAAATTTCCATCCCGATTACGGATTGATCCAAAAGCAGTTACTTCTAAATTTTCATGTAGATTTAAAGTAACCCCTGCCCCTCGATAAAAATTAACTTCATTGACCGAACTATAACCTTTTAGTGTCCGTCGACCTCTTTTGATAGACATAGATTCTGTTCCTTTACCTCGACCAAAACCGGTGTATAAAATCAGTCCTTGTCCAAAACTAACACTATAGTCTCCGATGGTTAAGTCTTTAAGAAATTTACTATAGTTTTTTAAATGAAAATGTGCGGAATAAAAATCAAAACCTTGCGGATTGGTACCACGAAAAAAATCTTCCCCAGCATCTTTTTCCATGGTAACGCCATAACTCAAGCGATTTTCGTAGGTATGTTTATATCGAAAATAGTAAGCGTTTTGATCACCTTGATACGGGTTTTCGTTGATGATGACTTCGATAGGTCGATCATCGGGTGGAATGATAAAACCTGTAAATTCTTTAAAGCCTTTTGCTCTTTCTAGTCGCCTACGCCAGCGACCAAGTACTTCGTTACGACCTTTGCTTACCATCTCCAATAGTGGAACCTGATAATCATCTACACCACCTTTTACCGAAACAAAAGCACGGAGTTGGATAATTGTTTTTAGGTCAAAACTTGGGATGGCTTGCAACTCTTGTGTAGCAATCAAATCTCCATAAGTGGCACGATAATTTAGAAAATCATTGATCTGAATATCAGAGAGTAATCGCAATGCCTCGAGTTCCGACCGCGTAGCTTTGTTGAGGTTAAGTGGATGATCTCGACGGTATTCTAATTCAGCAAATAAATCATTAAAATCAAATTCTCCTTCGGTATTACTATTTTGAATAAAATCTTCAATCAAATCTTCTGCTCCATCGGGCAGTGGTGCATCTGTTCGAGAAGTATCACGCTGACTCCATAGGAAGGCAGGCAAGCAGCATAACACCAAGCAAATAACACTCGTCAGATTTTTCATAAGAATTTGATTCAGAAATTAACATATTCTCTAAAAGATTTCTACTAATTGCATAATAAAAAACAAAGGTAAGTAGACTTTATTTTACAACCTACTTGCCTTTGCATCAAAATCAGTTAGTTATTCAGTCACGACACCGCCGCTGACTTTTTCTCCATTTTTATATTCGTATTCCATGATAAGTTTTTCCTCGTCGTTGAATTGGCGGAAAGGACCATCTTGGATACCGTTTTTATAGCCTACCTCTTTTTGAAGTTTGCCATTATTATGATACTCTTTATAGAAGCCATCCAATTTCCCCATATTATAATTCATTTCTTTTATTGGTCGAGTACCGAATTTATAGGTTGCGTAGGTGCCATGAAAAACATCATCTTTATAATTGGCTCGAAGTTCTACCTGTCCACGGTTGGTAAGTTCAAGGTAGACTCCATTTTTCTTACCGTTAATATAACTCGTAATTGTAGCAATTCGGCCGTTATCGGGATGATAAGTACTCCAAGTACCATTCTTTTTTCCATTTAGGAGTGCGCCTTCTTCGAGGGGCATATTATTTTCTCCCATTTTTTGAGCAAAAGAAGCCCCATTGTCGAAGGAAACCTCTTGAAAGCCTTGTAGATTAGCCGAGGGAGCTGGGCTATCGGTAGCAGTTTTACCGCAAGATATACTTAATAGCATTAAACTAAACAGCAAAAATTTTGACATAATTAGAATCGTTTTTAGGTTTAAAAAATAAATATTTGATGGTTAAAAGTACCAAATCAAAGGTAAATAAAAAAGCCATAAAGCAGAATTTTCAGTCTGTAGGAACGCTAAAGAATTGGGAAAAAATGTATATTTGCCACAGTTTGTCGAATTGTATACGCTATCGATGAATCCGGCCCTTCAGGATCCTCCTATTTTATTGAGAATATTCCAACAACCTTATTTAATTCGTTATTGATTAGAAAGTTATTCGGTGGAGGTGAAACTGAAATTAACAAAATTGAGTAAGACTATAAGAAAATCAGTTGGATCATTAAAAATGGCTAATCATTTGCATATGCTAATTTGGTTTTTTTATTGAGACGATTTGACTTTAATTATGCAGAAAATAGTATTATTTATGACCTAATTGACTCATTTTCAATCCTTTTAGTATGAAGTTGTTTAAAGGTCAAATGATTACTAAATAACTTCAAAATATAAAAATAGTATACAAAAGTTATGTTCAAGGGTTCTATAGGTATTATCATGATTATTTTAATTGTTGCGAGTGTTTTCGTACCGGTAGATATTCCCTATGCCTTTAACTCAACGGCTAAAGTTTATCCGCTTCAGCAGTGGGTTATTCACAAGCGAGCGGACGGTTCATTGGTTAGTACCTTACATAATCATAAAACAGGGCTATTGAAGGATTATGCCAGTTATCAGTTTGATCGAGGAGACATAGTTAATATTCAATTTAATCCAAATCAGATTGCTCAAAGTAAGATTGATAGTGGTGAGTTGATCGCTACGATTCAGTCCAATCTATTAAATGGCCGTATGATTGCCTTAGAAAATGAAAGAGCGATTGAAAGAGCTAATTTATTGCGGACGGAGGCGGGGAGCAAACCCGAAATCATCAAGCAAGCAAAAGAGGAACTTCGATTGGCAGAGCAAGAATTAGAAATTCAAAAACTGAAGATTGCTCGTGCCAAAAAAATGTTAGATGAAGGATTGTTGGCGAGAGCGGAATTTGAAAATACTGAAAATGCATTTAAGCAAGCGAAAAACGCATTGGTCGTAGCCAAAGAAAAAATTCAGGTGGTGACCACTGGAGATAAACCAGAAGAGATCGCTTATATCAAATCTCGAATCGCTTCTATTGGTAATCAATTAGAATTTCTCGAAACTTCTACTTCCAATTATAATATCTTTTCACCAATTGCGGGACGTATTTCTTACGAAACGGGAACGGATGGTGATCGAATGTTTGTGTCAGATACGACCGAACATATTTTAATCATTCCGATTAAATTACGAGATCGCGATTTTATTGGTAAAAATACCGTGATTGAATTATCTATTTTGGGACAAGATACTTTGGTACCTGCCAAATTATTGGGCGTAAATGAAAAAGTAGAAATATTAAATCGGGAGGTAGTGGTACTTGCAAAGGCGAGTGTAAATGGTAATATTCCTGGACTTGCCAGCGGAATGCCAGTTAAATGTAAAGTGACTTGTGGTGCTGTCAAGCCATTAGAATACCTAAAACGATCTACAAATCTCGAATTGAAATAATCCATGTTACGATACGAGTATAAATATTTTGTTCCCAATAGTAAGCTTGACTTATTGCGAAGCTTGATAAAGCCTTTTACGACTTTAGACAAGTTTGCAGCTTCTCGACCTGAGAAAGAATATACGGTTCGAAGTATTTATTTTGATACACCAGATTTTGAATGTTATCATACTAAAATCGATGGTCAAAAGCACCGTAACAAAGTTAGATTGCGTGGGTATAATAAAGAAAAGCCTAGTAATACCGTTTTTTTGGAAATTAAACGAAAATACGAAGCGCCGATCTTAAAGAATCGAGCTCCGATGAAATACGCTTTCGCAAAAAGTCTATTTCACGGTGTAAATCCAGAGTTGTTTATTCAGAATACGGATAAATTTCAGGATGCACGAGACAATGCGAGCAAGTTTATGTACAATGTCTATGCGCGTAAGATGCGTCCGGTGGTATGTGTGATCTACGAAAGAGAACCCTACTTATCCAAGACAGAAGACACGGATAATAATTTAAGGATCACCTTTGACAAAAATTTACGAGGTACGCCTTATCCAACGGTTGATGAGTTGTATCGAGAAGAAAGAGCTAGAACCGCGATCCAAGGTATTTTTATTTTGGAAGTGAAGTTTAACGGATATTATCCCGCATGGATGAAGCCAATTATTGCAATGCTTGGATTGGTAAAAGAATCTGCTTCTAAGTATTGCCTCTGTATAGACGCGCATCCATCGATTGATGTGCATCGACCTTTACAGACTTTCTCTTACGGACGTATAACTGGACCGAGTACGAAAGATAAAAAAGCCCATGCGAAGATGATCAAAGAGAAGATGAAAAAGAAGCAACGAAAGAAAGAAAAAAAGGAACGCAAAGCGGCAAAAAAAGAACAAGAAGCCTTGAATAATAATCAAAGACTAGACTAAAGCATGTTAGAAGATTTTCAAAATATAGAAATTTTTTCCCCTTCAATATTCGATATTGCTGGCAATATGCTCGTGGCATTGATTTGCGGATTGATTATTTCTGCGGTCTACCGAATCGTTTATAAAGGACCGAGTTATTCTGTGACCTTTGTCAACTCGTTGGTATTATTAGCGATGATTACTTCGGTAGTTATTTTGGTGATTGGAAATAATTTAGCACGGGCTTTCGGACTGGTAGGAGCGATGTCGATTATTCGATTTCGTACCGCAGTACGAGATACACAAGATATTATCTTTATTTTCTTTTCGCTGACCGTCGGTATGGCAGCAGGAGTAGGATTAAAAATAGTAGCGATCATTGCTACTTTAGTCGTGAGTAGCGTGATTATCATTTTGGTGGGAACCAATTTTGCGGCACCTAAGCGTCGACAACATCTTTTACAAGTCTCTTATTCTGGTACGGATAGCGCAGATAATAAGCTTTCTAAAATTCTTAAAAAATACTGCCGCCGCATCAAACTGGTCAACTTAAAAAATGTCGGATTTAACGAAGACATTGAGGCATTCTATCATTTT
>CALKJE010000376.1 GCA_937995675.1 uncultured Saprospiraceae bacterium | reverse complement strand
ATGCTGAGACTGATTAACCAATCAACTAATTAACATCTGTCATAAATATGCGATGTTTTTATATGAAAAATATATAATGATTAATGGAGGAATTCCTTACTGTACCCCCGTCTTCAATCCTTTTTTGGTTCTTTTCCAGTTATTATTTACCATTTTTAAGATAAGTAAACCAAGGCCATTCATACTATGAGGACTATTGGCTAAAATAACGACTCCAGTGTTGGTTTCTGATACAAATCCCATAAAGCTTCGGTATCCAGTGGTGCTACCAGCATGCATGACTACGTCGTAATAGTTTTTATTGGTAATAATATGCCATCCGTTTCCACCAAAAATATGTTTGGCCATATCTGTTTTAACGAACGGTTGTTGATTATGCGCCAAGACGGGACCGAGTTGATGGGTTTTATTTTTTAAACTTGCTTTCATATATTTTAATAAATCATCCATAGAAGACTTAATCCCTTCACTTCCGGCAAAAGAACGCATTTGCCAAGGTGGAGTAGGCTGACCTCCAAGACTATGTCCTTTGACTATTTTATTCCGGTTTTCGGTAGTAAAATCATGTACACCCGACTGGGTCATTTCGCAAGGTTGGAAAATATATTTCTGTAAAAGTTGCTCATAGGTTTTATCACTGACCAATTCTAGGATCACTTCCAAAATGGCATAGTTGGTATGACTATACTTGTATTCCTTTTTTTGATTTTTCTTATAGGACTTATAATTTTTTTTGATAGCCTGAAAATCTACGTCAGCGAAGTAGGTAAGCAAATCATTTTTGGTATAATGTCCAAATGGATTGGTTGGGTCTTTTTCTTTTAAGCCAATACCAATGGGTAATCGAGGCAAGCCAGTAGTATGTTGCACCAGGTCTAGAACCGTGATCGCGTTGGCAGTTGGATTTTTAAATTGATCTGGCAAATAATAATTGATAGAAGAGTCCGGATGCATTCTTCCTTCATTCATTAAGATGCCAGAAAGTAATGCGGTAAAAGATTTGGTCAATCCTCCAATTTCGAAAATCTGGTCTGACTGAGGAGCCTCGCGTTGATTTTTAGAAGTATGACCATAAGCGTAGACAAAAGAAGTATCACCTAATTGAACACCAATCAAATAAGCTGGTGTATTTCTAAAACTAATATCGGTATCGTAGTAAATAATTTTACCAATTTCCTTCTCTAATTGTTCCCCTACTTGGCCTGTCAACGAGAAAGAAAGGAATGTGAGAAGAAGCGTGAGATAAGTGTTTCGGTTCATATCTCAAAGATAGGAATTGTGAAGGATTAAGGCAAGTGTTTAGGGCAGGTATGATGAGGCTTTTGTATAGCTCAATTGTCATCATATTCAGGTATGACTAAGTTTCTATTACGCAATAAGGCAAAAAAATAAAGCGCAAGAGCCGCTTCTACTTCTACTTCAAACACTTCTATCTTAATTTCTTGACAAGTTACCTTATCTGTCATTTTGAAGACTGAGTTTTGTAGTAGAATTATTTCCTTTTAAGAAGTATTGTTCCTAACTTATTTGCTTTTGCTTTTGCTTTTGCGCTTACTTTTGAAATCTACTCCCCTTTATTAAGATTGGTTCCTTTCATAGCATCTGCCACATGAACATCCATTGCTCGATGCGCAATTGGGGTAGTATATTCGTTCAGGTCTGCCATGGCTTTATTGATAAGATCTTTGTCTTCGCCGTTGATCGTTTCTTTCAAGGTAACTGAAAGTTGAAGGGTTTTATTCTTTTCTTCGTCAGAAAGGATATGATCGTTTTGTTCTAAAAACTTTTGGGTAGCGAGTACCACGTTATTGGCTTCGTTGCGTGCTTCGAGGAGGGAGCGGATTTTAAGATCGGCTTCTGCATTGGTAATACTATCCATTAACATCTTGGCCATATCCTCTTCACTAATTCCATATTGAGATCTAATTTCAATTTCTTGTTCGACGCCAGATCTTAATTCCTTGGCCGTGACTCTTAGAATTCCATCTGCATCAATCGCAAAAATGATTTCTATTTTAGGAAGTCCTGCAGGCATGGGCGGAATACCTTTTAAAACGAATTCGCCTAGTTTTCTATTATCAGCAATCTGATCTCGTTCACCTTGGTAGACGGCCACTTTTAGATTTACTTGTCCATCCACAGAGGTCGTGTATTGACGAGCTGCCCGAGAAGGTACTTTTGAATTTCTAGGAATAATGGCATCCATTAATCCACCGACTGTTTCGATTCCAAGGGAGAGTGGGGTGATATCTAGCAGCAGCATTCCTTTTTGGTTTCCTGCTAAAATATCAGCTTGAATTGCCGCACCAAGTGCCACTACTTCATCAGGATTAAGGCTATCGAAAAGCGGTTGTTTAAAAAATGCACTAACCGAGGTTTTGATATGAGGAATTCGAGTACTTCCCCCCACCATAACTACATGCTGAATATCGGCAACCGTTTTCCCTGCATCTTTTAAGGCCGTTTTACAACTATCTAAAGTTCGAGCCACTAAAGGTTCTATCAATTTATCAAAAACTTCTCTTGCTATCTGGCAATTCATTCCATCATATTGCTCTTTGAATAATAAATCAGTAGATAATGCCTTTTTAGCTTTTTCTGCTAAGAGTCGTAATTCTTGTCCTTTTTTCTTATCCTTAATATAATCTTGAGCATCTCTGGCATTGATTTTCAACCAATAATCAATCAATAAACGATCGACATCATCTCCACCTAAGAATGTATCACCATTGGTAGATAATACCTCAAAGATGCCATCATGAATCTGTAAAATAGAAATATCAAAGGTTCCACCTCCTAAATCATATACCGCGATCAACTTAGATTCTTCTTCTGAAAGACCAATACCGTATGCTAAACTAGCGGCAGTAGGCTCATTAACAATCCGTAATACATCCAATCCTGCTAATTTTCCAGCATCACGCGTTGCCTGTCGTTGAGCATCGTTAAAATAGGCAGGAACGGTAATAACCGCTTTGCTAACCGTTTGATTCAGTTCTTTTTCAACTCTGGTTTTTAAGGAAGAAAGGATATTGGCCGATAATTCAACCGGTGTATAAAATTTGTCTTTTACTCTAATTTTTACCAGACTCTCGGTATCGTCATCAATGATTTCATATCCTAGATATTCGGATACGGTAGATAGGTCGTTATAAGATTTACCCATTAATCGTTTGACGGAGTAAATGGTGTTGGCAGGATCGGTGCGAAGCTTTTCTTTGGCCTCATTTCCTACTAATTTTTCTCCATTTGGTAAAAAATGGATGATACTGGGAACTAAGGTGTGCTTATTATCTTGTCCTTTTATTGCGGTTGGAGAGCCTTCTTTCATAAAAGCTACCAAACTATTTGTCGTACCTAAATCGATTCCGACAATCAATGTCTCTTCCTTTTTTGCGGTCCCGTCTTTTAAATTGATCGAAATCTTTGCCATAAGTCTTGTCGAGGTGTTAATGACAATACAAGATTTATTTATCTCTTCGTTTTTGAAAAAAATCTAGTCTTTGTATTGCTGGACAAATATAGTGGTAATTTTATTCTTTCCTTTGAAATCTTAAGGATAAATTGCTATCTATATTCTTCAAATTGAATACAGATGATAATTAGATAACAATATAGCATCTTCATGACAAATTCCAACTATGAAACGATTGATTCTAGAAAAACCAGTTAAACTGCTGGTCTTCCTTGCTGGCTTTTTTATTACCAATGCGCTTATTGCTGAATTTATCGGGGTGAAAATCTTCGCCTTTGAAGAAACGGTTGGAATCACCCCTTTTAATTGGAATTTATTTGGTCATCAAGGTTCACTGATGTTATCAGCTGGGGTATTAATTTGGCCCGTCGTTTTTATTTCAACGGATATAATTAACGAGTATTTTGGTAAAAAGGTTGTTAAAAAACTATCTTATCTGACGGCGGTTTTAATAACTTACGCGTTTTTAGTGATAATCGGTTCAATTTATTTGGCGCCCGCTGATTTTTGGATTGGAGATTTTGCAGATCAAGGAGTTCCAAATATGCAAACGGCATACGCGACCATTTTCGGACAAGGTTCTTGGATTATTGTGGCTTCTATTTTGGCTTTTCTAATTGGGCAAGTATTAGATGCCGTGGTTTTTGAAAAACTACGAAAAGCTACTGGAGAGAAGATGATCTGGTTAAGAGCCACCGGTTCTACTCTAATATCACAATTCTTTGATAGTTTTATTGTCTTATATGTTGCCTTTGTTCTTGGTCCTCCTCAATGGGAAATGAGTCTCTTCTTGGCCGTAGGGACGGTTAATTACTCCTATAAGTTCATCGTGGCCATTCTACTAACCCCTTTTATTTACCTGACTCGGCGATTAATCGACAATTATTTAGGGAAAGAATTATCAGAAAAGCTTAGGAAAGAGGCGTTAAGTGAGTAGTAGTTAAAGTAATACTTTAGTCGATTGTTTACTTAACTTGATAATTGGCTCGTATCCCTTTTACAATCTTCCGTTGCGTACGCGTGGTAATGGTAATTTTCCCTTGAACCAGCCATTTTCCATCCTCATTGAGTTTTCCTTCCATGCAACCTTCTAAGACTGGATAATAACCGCCGTCTCTCGAATAAGCCAAGGTCGCAAAGACCATTTCTGCTTCTTCTAATTCTTTGCCTTCCATATGAAAACTAGTTTTTCCAGCAGGTATTGAAAAGTATAATTTTTCAGAAAACTCATCATCGGCAATATTGGGATTATCTTGATATTTTCGATCCATGATAAACACCACTTTATCACCTGATTCTACCATTGCGGAATTAAGCGTTTCGTTATAATACTCGATTTTGATACCGCTATTATTTTTAATGGTAAAAGAACAATCCATTTTAGGCTGGCAAGTTTCAGACAAGACTAATTCAGTTCCTTCTAGGTTACAGCTAAAACTGGTGACAGGTGGCTTAGTTTTACATGCAAAAAGAGTTAAAGTAAAACTTAAAGTTAGAAACACTAATATTCTATTCATCAGGCGATTTTTAATTGGTTATGCTTTTTAATAAAAGTAGAATTA
>CALKJE010000375.1 GCA_937995675.1 uncultured Saprospiraceae bacterium | reverse complement strand
GAGCAGCATAAAAAACACCAGCGGTAGAAATTTCATTCCATTTTTCATAGCTAAAGGTTTTAGTGAGTAAATATTAATTAGTTGTTATAGGTTAGACTATAGAATCATTGTAGGATTAAATCAAGATTCAATGCAAAAAGTGAAGAAAAAATGCTTTTTAAGAAATGGACATACTAAGAATTCAGTCTTTTTTATGTAAAAAAATATCATAATTTTCTGATTTTCAATAGCTTTTAAAACTATTTTCTAAATAATTGTTTATTGTACAGAAAAAAAAACTTTAACTAAATTTATAGGTGAGCTCCGTTTTTTTAACGGAGCATTAACGCCCATTTACTCTTAAAAAAAGTCATTTTCGGTAAATATTATCATCTAAATTATAAATATTTCCATCTTTTTCGATCACCAATTATAATTAAAATTGATAATACCATAGATTTCAGTAATTATCTCTAATAATCATGGTAAGTTTATCTAGAAACCCATATATTTGTTTTAAGTATTTATAATAAGTGTAATGGCCTTTTAAAAAGCCATTCTACGTAATGGAATAGCAGATATTCATTCCATAAGTAGAATCCCAACTTAAATAATCCCGACCGAATCTTTTTTACGCCTCAGTTTAATTAAACTGAGCAATTTTTCCATGAACAAAACTTACAAGATGTTATTCAGATATTTACTAATAATGCTTGCTCTCCTCAGCACGCTTACTCTAAGCGCTCAGCTAACTCGGACCATCGATGGTTCATCCAATAATTTACTAAATCAAGACTGGGGCTCTGCAGGTGCTGAATTAGGTACAATTACCTCTAATGGTTTTTCAGATGGGATGAATGCCCCCGGAGGAACGACTCGACCAAATCCACGAATCATTAGTAATACCTTATTTGCTCAAACAGAGTTATTAAACGATCCTTTAAATCTCAGTGATTTTGTTTGGGTATTTGGACAATTCTTGGATCACGATCTAACTGCGGTTAGCAATAGTCCAGTCGAAACAGCCAATATTCCCGTAAATTTTGCGGATGTACATTTTAATCCAGGTAATGCACATGATAACGTGATGATTAGAATGAATCGATCCATGCCGCATCCAGGATCGGGTTCTAGTGTTAATAATCCAAGAAAATTTACCAATGATATTACTAGTTGGGTAGATGGTTCCAATGTTTATGGTTCTGACCAAGAACGAGCAGACTATCTCCGTAGTTTTACGGGTGGAAAATTAAAAGTATCTAACGGAAACCTACTTCCCTATAACACCGATACAAATGAGGCAGATGGCCAGCATGATAGTACAGCGCCACATATGGAAAATGAAAATCCATTTAACAGTCTGTTATTTGTTGCTGGAGATGGACGAGCCAATGAGCAACCTTTATTGGCTGGATTTCATACGCTTTTTGTTCGTGAGCACAATCGTCTTTGTGATGAACTTGCTATAGCAAATCCAACCTGGAACGATGAAGAACTTTATCAACATGCTCGAAGAATGGTAGCTGGATTTTTACAATCTATTACTTATAACGAATGGCTACCAACCATTGGCGTACACTTACCTCCTTATGAAGGATATAGCCATTTAATTTATCCAAATGCAACCAATGTATTTTCAGCAGCAGCTTTCCGATTGGGACACACGCTTCTGAATAGCAATCTGCAATTAATGGAAGATGACGGAACACACTTGGGTTCTGTAACCTTAGCTCAAGCATTCTTTAACCCAGGTATGGTCGCTGAAAATGGAGTTGAACCTTTCTTTAAAGGAATGGCTCAACAAGTAGAGCAAAACATGGATGGGAAAGTTGTAGATGATGTTCGTAATTTCTTATTTGGACCACCACAATTAGGACTTGGAGGTTTAGATCTAGCCGCGATCAATATCAACCGTGGCCGTGAAAGAGGTTTAGCTGATTTTAATACAATCCGAACTGATTTAGGATTGGCTCCTTATACTGACTTCAGTCAAATATGTTCCGACCAAGCAGTAGTAACTACTTTAGCTGGCCTTTACGATAACGTCAACGATATCGACCCTTGGGTTGGAATGCTCATAGAGGATCACATGGCTGATGCGCTTTTTGGTGAAACAGTAATGGCCGTGATGGTCCAACAATTTCAAGTGTTACGAGACGGAGATCGTTTCTACTACGAAAACGACCCTGGACTTTCTAATAACGAAAGAAACATTATTGCTAATACTACTTTCCGAGACATTATCATGCGCAACACGGACCTTACGTTTATGCAATCCAATGTGTTTGAAGCCATGCCACACGATTCTATTTGTGTAGCTAATTCTAGTGCATTACCTGTGTTTGGTGATATTCAGACCTTTACTGGTGTTCCTGTAGAAGGTGCCACTATCGAACTTATTAATAGTACTGAATCTGTTCTTGGATCTGCTACTTCTGATCAAAGTGGTAATTATGCTTTAGGTGATAATGCGACTTGTAATGATTATCTAGTATCTCCTTCTTTTGAAGGAAATGATATTCGCGAAGGATTAGACAGTTGGGATTTGGTATTGACGATTCGTCATATTTTAAGAATCAATGATTTTGATACCGCTTATAAAACCATCGCAGCAGACATCAACCGAAATGGTGAAGTGACCATTGGTGATGTAATCGAACTTCAACGTGTTTTACTTTATTATGAAAATGATTTTCCAACGAATAATTCATGGCGTTTTGTAGATGCAAATATTGACTTTCCTGATCCCTACAATCCTTTTACGGAAACCATTACAGATCATGCTTTTGTGAAATTATCTGAATACAATAATGAGACGCAATTTATTGCGCTAAAAGTAGGAGATGTTAGTGGAGACGCTGATCCAAACAATTTACTGGCCGGAGATACTCGAACGGAGGAGGCGCTCACCTTTACAGTAGAAGATCAAGAATTCAAAGCAGGTGAAACTTATACCATTGATTTTACCACCGAAGATTTAAAAAATCTAGTAGGCTATCAATATACATTGAATTACGATCCAGCCATGCTAAAATTCGTAGATGTCCATACTGGTGCATTAGAAAATCTAACTAAAAACAACTTCGTAGTATTAGAAGACGAAGGTGTTATTAATACCAATTGGTTTTCTGCCTCAGCAGTTACAAAAGACGAAGCAATTGCGCCTTATTCAATCAGTTTCCAAGCGAAACAAAACGGTTCTTTAAAAGATGTATTGAGTATCAATTCTCGATATACCAAAGCGATTGCTTATCAAGAAAATGAAATAGCAATGGATGTGAGTTTAAATTTCCAAGTAGCGGATCAATTGATTCCAGCGAATACTTTGGAACTTTATCAAAACAAACCTAATCCATTTATGGGAGCAACCAACATTGGCTTTAATTTACCAAAATCCATGCAAGCTACTCTTGAATTTTATGATCTAACTGGTCGAAAATTATTCCAGACTAGCCAAGATTTTGAAAAAGGATATCAAGAAATTTCTGTCAGTCGAACAGACTTAAATGCTAGCGGTGTTATTTACTACCAACTACAAACGGAAGAAGGTACTTTGACTAGAAAAATGATTTTGAATTAATAAAATTTTACTAATCCAAAAAAGCCCGAATAGATGTTCTATTCGGGCTTTTTTTATAAAAAAATAATTTAAAAAACTTCTATTTTTCGGACTAGAACTTGTATCATACTACGTGAAAAAATAATAATAACTTTGCACAAATACTTTCCACAAAAATAAAGCATATGCCCTACCCTAATCTACTCCGCCCACTTGACCTTGGGTTTACGACTTTAAAAAACCGAGTCCTGATGGGATCTATGCATACAGGATTAGAAGAAGAAAAAAATGGTTTTGAAAAAATGGCAGCCTACTTTGCAGCTCGAGCGCGTGGTGGTGTTGGGTTGATTGTTACGGGCGGCATTGCCCCTAATCGTGCCGGATGGGTCGGTCCTTTTGCGGCCCGAATGGCAACAAGCGGGGAAAGTAAAAAACATAAAGTAATCACCGAAGCGGTTCATGCAGCAGGTGGAAAAATTTGCCTACAGATTTTACATGCAGGTCGCTATGGTTATCATCCTTTGGCAGTAGCACCATCGGCTATTAAATCTCCAATTTCTCCTTTTCGTCCTTGGAAACTTAGCGGTAGTAGCATAAAAAAAACAATCAAAGATTTTGGAAATACCGCAGCCTTAGCAAAATCTGCTGGTTATGATGGGGTAGAAATTATGGGTTCGGAAGGTTATTTAATTAATCAATTTTTAGTAAAAAAAACCAATCATAGAACAGATGAATGGGGCGGTAGTTATGAAAATAGAATGCGTTTCCCCATTGAAATTATCAAAGAAGTAAGAAAACAAGCAGGTACTGATTTTATTATTATTTATCGACTCTCCATGCTTGATTTAGTAGAAGATGGTAGTAGTTGGGAGGAAGTCGTCCAACTAGCTAAAGCAGTTGAAGCCGCAGGTGCGACCATCATTAATACAGGGATCGGCTGGCATGAAGCTCGCGTTCCTACCATTGCCACCTCCGTTCCGCGTGGCGGTTTTAGTTGGGTGACCAAAAGAATGATGGGAGAAGTAAATATTCCACTCATTACGACCAATCGAATTAATACACCTGAAAAAGGAGAAGAGATTCTTGCGGCTGGACATGCAGATATGATCTCTATGGCTCGGCCATTTTTAGCAGATCCAGATTTTGTTAATAAAGCAGCGGAAGATAAAGCAGATGAGATTAATACTTGTATCGGTTGTAATCAGGCTTGTCTTGATCATGTGTTTAAACGAAAAACCGCAAGCTGTCTTGTTAATCCAATGGCTTGTCATGAAACAGAATTAATTATTAATCCAGTAAGTCAACCCAAACGAATCGCAGTAGTAGGCGCTGGACCGGCTGGGTTATCCGCAGCGACCGTTGCGGCCGGACGGGGACACGAAGTAGATTTGTTTGAAGCAGCGCCTCATATCGGCGGACAATTTAATTTAGCCTGTCAAATTCCTGGTAAAGAAGAGTTTTTTGAAACCATGCGATATTATCGTAAACAGATCGAATTGACGGGCGTGCGTTTACATTTATCCACTCGAATGTCGGTAGAAGCGTTAAAAGAAAAAGGCTATGACGAAATAATTGTGGCTACTGGCGTAACCCCCAGAAAGATCGATCTACCCGGCATTGATCATCCGAAGGTGCTGAGTTATTCAAAGGTTTTAGAAAAAGGAACCACCGTAGGTGATGCTGTTGCGATCATCGGAGCGGGTGGAATTGGTTTTGACGTTGCCGAATTCTTATCACAACAAGGAACTTCTACTTCCTTAGATACGAAAGCCTTCATGAAAGAATGGGGTGTTGATATGGAATTGAGCACACGAGGCGGTTTGACTACTCCTAATCCAGAAGCTTCTCCTCGCAAAATCTATTTACTACAGCGAAAACATGGAAAACTAGGAGCCAATCTAGGCAAAACAACCGGTTGGATTCATCGAAGTAGCCTAAAACATCGAGGAATTGAGATGATTTCAGGCGTTAAATACCTCAAAATTGATGATGAAGGCCTCCATTTGGAAGTAGAAGGGGCTATCAAGGTCTTGTCTGTCGACCATATTGTTGTTTGTGCGGGGCAAGTTTCCGTAAGAGATCTAGTCGATCCGTTAAGAGCCAGTGGAAATACGGTTCATTTAATCGGAGGAGCAGAAAAAGCGGGTGAATTAGACGCTAAACGGGCGATTGGGCAGGGAACGCGGCTCGCAGCAAGGTTGTAGGGAGATTTTCAGGTCTATATTCCAACAATACGTCAACCTTCTAGTTAAAAATCCACTCTATTTTCCACAAAAGGAATACACAGAAATCATTTGTCATTTTAAGCTTAAATTGGTATATTTGCAATCATTTTCCAAAAAAAATTGGAATTTGAATAATAATTTTAATTAACAAAAAGTTTATCACATGTTTGCAATCGTAACAATAGCTGGTCAACAGTTTAAAGTTGA
Organism: uncultured Saprospiraceae bacterium; assembly: GCA_937995675.1. Taxonomy (GTDB): domain Bacteria; phylum Bacteroidota; class Bacteroidia; order Chitinophagales; family Saprospiraceae; genus JALZUU01. Next base: position 13,251 of record CALKJE010000375.1, on the reverse strand, counting down.
GCAAGGACAAGAGATTTTTGTCCACCAGTTAGAAGCCAGCGAGGGTGACAATGTTAGTTTTGATCAGGTTCACCTGATTGGAAGTGACTCGTCAACTAACGTCGGCACGCCGGTTATCAGTGGAGCTTCTGTAGGAGCTACCGTTCTTGGACGCCAAAAGGGGGACAAGGTCATCGTTTTTAAGAAAAAACGTAGAAAAGGATACCGAGTAAAGAATGGCCACCGCCAGAGTTTTACTAAAATCCGAATTGACAGTATCAAAGGATAACCGCTAAATTTGTTTAGCAGTTTTTGATATTCTCATAATTAAACCTTATTTTTAATTTTGTAAAGTAAATTATCATGGCACATAAAAAAGGAGTTGGTAGTACGGATAACGGAAGAGATAGTATTAGTAAACGACTCGGTGTTAAATTATTCGGTGGCGAAAAGGCCATTGCAGGAAATATTATTGTAAGACAACGAGGTACTCGTTACCACCCAGGCCTTAATGTAGGAATGGGAAGAGATCATACCTTATTCGCTTTAGTTGAAGGTAACGTTCAGTTTCAAAAGCGTCGATTAAATCGAACTTTTGTGAACATTATCCCTACTGGAGAAGTTATAACTAAGAAGCGTAAGTCTAAAAAAGTAGCAGCACCTGTTGAGGCGAAAGCGCCAGAAGCAAAAGCAGCAGCTCCAGCACCTGAAGTAGTAAAAGCTCCAGTAGCAGACGCAGGCGCAAAGGAAGATTTAAAGAAAGTTGAAGGAATTGGGCCAAAAATCGCCGAATTACTCAATAATGCTGGAATTAATACGTTTTCTCAATTAGGAGCCACTGAGGTGGATCGTATTAAAGAGATTTTAGCAGAAGCAGGAGCTCGTTATGCAGCGCACAACCCTAGCACTTGGCCAAAGCAAGCTCAAATGGCTGCAGATGGTAAGTGGGATGAGTTAAAAGCGTGGCAAGATGAGTTAGACGGCGGAAAAGAATAAAATAAAAATTAGTGCTTATTTAATAAGCATAAAGATAGTTTTAGTTTTCATAGCTTTATATTTTTTGTTGTTAAGTTCTATCCTCTCGGATAGAACTTTTTTTTTGCGCTAAATCTTTTTTGATAAAAAAAGTTTTTTAATCACTTCCTGTTTTAATTACTATTTTAAGTCGATAAGCATTTGAGAGAAAAGGTAATAATTTCTCGATTATATGAATAATATTCTTTTCCTCGCAGATAGTTTTTTATAAAATTAATTCATGTACTAGATCATTTGCTGTCTCAGGATTAATTATTCATCATCCAAATTTTTTGCCAATACTCTAAATTTTTTCAAAACTAGTTTCGGGTAACCAACCTTGGTCGCCATTGATAAGGCGTACGTGATACCAATCATTAATTTCTTCTAATAGATTCAGTTCTACTCCTTCATGAAGGGTGTTTAAGGCTTTTCCATTAGGATCAGGGCTGATCCTCAATTCTATTTCTTTTTCTAATAAAATAGCCCGATGACTGTCTTTTTCTAAATCATTACGGGTGCTAGCAAGCAGGCCTGCAATGAGCACTAATGGAATTCCTACGATACCTAGGACAAAGCCACGCTTACGTTGAGATCGTTCCTTGGCTAATAACCAAAAGATCCAACCAGCGATCGTTCCCCAAAAAAGCAAAACCGTCAAATATGCCCAAGTATTCGCAGAAAAGGTTCGGACTAGATTTTCCCACCATTGCCTTGGAGTAGAACCAACGGAACTAAGCTGATCTATTTGCTTGTCTTTGGCAATCTTAAGATTGTATCGAGTATCTTCTTGATCATCGAGCAGAAGGGATTTTTCATAGTTTAAGATAGATTTTCCAATCTCTCCTGTTTGATAATAACTATTGCCAAGATTATAGAATAAGCTCGCAGATTCGGTCTTTTTTTCTAGAATTGTTTCGTAGGCTTTGATTGCTTTTGGGTAATTTTTTTGTTCGTAGGCAGTATTGGCTTCCGCAAAAATAGTCTCTACCGATTCTTGAGCAGAAGCGGAATTTAACGCCAAAAAGAAAATAGAAAGGATTAAGAAAAATTTATTCATAATAACTAATAATTAAAAAGCTAGCCTTGAGGTTATTTAAAGATCAAATCTAGATTTTGGTCTTTGATTTCGATCCCAACGAAAGCCAGGTAATTTTAAAGCATTGTGATCCGCTTTACGCATGGGATAAAGATTAGAAGTTGGGTTTGTATAAAAGAAAATATCGTCAATTTCATTATCCACAAAGTTAATCAACATATTACTACAAACACATTTATTTACGCCGGTATAGGCATCGTCTTCATCAAGAATATAGTAAATAGATTCTGCATTACCGACGACGCGCATTTTTTGTATTTCGTCGTTTTTAAAGAAAGCCGTCATGTTTTTACCTCTGATTTGATTAAAATAAATCTCATCTGGAGAATTAATAATGTAGGCGTTGTTGTTCAAATATATTTTATCTATCTCTTCATTTTTCATTTGCATCAATACAGTATCTGAATAAAACTGAGAAGTATCCGACCAGATAATGGGACTTTGATAAAAGGTAAAAAGGGAATCTTTGGTTTGATAGACCAATGAATCACAAACCGCTTGTAAATTTGTTTTAAATATTCTGACATTCTTATATCCCACCAAAGTTCTAGCGCTATCGGCTTCATTTTCCATCAAAGAAATCAAGGTATCCGAACGCATAAATAAGGTATCATCATCCACGATTGAAATTAGTAACGGACGTCCCCCACTCGCCTTCACGTAGTCGGTGTCTTTATTATAATCTATTCTTTCACTTTCAATCGTAATCTGATCCACGGTATCCGTCCAAATCACATTACCTTTAGCAACTCCTAAGGCCCCTACGTAATTAACCGTATCGGCAATAAGTACTTGATCGCCATCTACAATGGTGGAGCGTCCTTTGGTATCAAAAGTCTCTTCCACAGAATCATATCGGATTTCGTCTCCGACTACTTCTTTTTCGCTGTCCTTGTATTTTGCGTTACCTTCCAGATACATCAATTCGGTATCTTCCTCATATCGAATCGTGTTCGCCGTAGCGACCTTGTCTTCTTCAAAAAATTGAGCATTTCCTTTTAAGGTTACTTCTTTATTTTTTGAATCATAGATAATAATATCTGCTGTGGCCTGTTGTTCCCCTTTGATATATTCTGCATTTTGTAAAAACTCTGCATACCCTTCATTGGTATCATAAAATCCTTTTTCACAATAAATTCTAGCTTCGTCTTGCGTAATTAAAGTAGGAGCAATAAAAGTAAGAATTCCTGTTTCGGTAGAAAAATCTACACTATCTGTTCGCATCACAAATGCCGTATCAATTACCACTACACTATCTCGAAAAAAGGCTTCATCTGTATTCACGAAATAGGTTCCCCGATTACTTTCTAGATAGGTCGTATCATTGGTCAATAACGATCGAGTAAAATATTCCGCCTTTTTCGTTTTTAAATTATAATTCAGATGTTCCGTAAATAATCTTTGTCCTTTATTATCTAAACGTACATCGCCAAATAGATCAGCAATACGATCATCTCCTTGATAATATAAAGAGTCAGAAAATATATTTAAGGTATCTCCTTGTTGGATAATTACATTACCTCTAGCAATCACATCATTATCTACCATCGTGGCCGAATCGCAATACATATAAACTTCTCCTTGCCTTAAGATGACGCCTCCTTTCAGATACGTAGTCTCTACTCCATCTTCTATGATTCCTTCCATCAAATCTGAACGATCGACAATCACTTGCTTACGTTCGGGCAACGTATCTTTGTCCACCGGTGTAGGTGTGACAGGTAAGGTCTGCTGAGCCAAAGAGGTAAAACTGGCACTCAGTAAGAACAAGAAAAGTATGAGTTTGAAATTATTCACTTATATATAACGTAAGAACGCGTTTTTTCTTTTTGATGCCGCAAATTTAATACATTACGAGGAGTGTTCGTGCGCTGACCCAGTTAATTAACCTAAATCACAAGATAAAATTTATCATTTATAACCAATTGTTAATTAGTTGATTGGTTAATTGGTCTCTTCTTACGCAATACTAGCGCAACAAAAACACAGATTATTGAACAGTCCCACACAGACAATTGAAGACCCCAGATTATGCGATTCATTGTTTAGATGAAGTTTATACTAAAAATAGTTTACAAAGTCAGCTCATCTATCGCCATGACTCCAACGGAACTTCCAATTGCGACGCCCATACCTCCCATTCTGACGGCTACGACTAGTCGGTCTTGTTGACGCGCTATAATGGGTTTCTTTTGTTCTCCTACGCCAAGTATACCACTCCACCATCGATCAATCGTATACGGTATTCCGGGCAAAATAGTTGATTCAAGTAAGCCTACAAGCGCTTTTTTGATTAATTGGTTTTCGCCAAATTCACTCGTCTCTTCCTTCTTTAGATCTAGATGACGTCCTCCACCCAAAAGAATTCGATTATCAATATTTCTAAAATAAAAATATCCACCTTCACCGTGAAAGGCTCCGTTAATTTTTAGTCCATCAATTGGATTGGTAATCAATACTAAATTACGAGCGGGACGGATGGATAGTTCTGGTAATAGTTGACGAGCAAATCCATTAGTGGCTACAATGACTCGGTCTGCGTTAATTTCCCAATTATTATTTAATAACACCGAGACTTGATTAAGTTGAATAGATAATTTCTCTACCGTTACACCATTCATGATTCGAATATCCGCTTTAAGAGTTAGGTCCACCAATGTTTGCATCATCTTTCCCGTGTTGATCATCCCTTCTGCCTTATTCCAGATTAGGTGTTGGGTTTGACCTAAATTAAATCTTTCAATATCGAGGGGAGTTTCTTTAAAAACGTCCTTTTGTCCCGTAGCGGATTCCATCAATTCATTTAAGTGAGACATCGCAGCGCGACACTCCTGATATAAATGGGTATCCTGATCTCGAAAGACTTCATAATTTCCTACTCCTTGATAATTCATATTTTCATCTCCAACTAACGCTCTTAACCGCGCTAATCCTTCCCATCTAGATTTAATCAAATCGATCACCACTTGTTCTTCATGATTCTCAAGATCGGCCAAGATTTCACTAATGCTACCAAAGCAAGCAAATCCCGCGTTACGGGTACTACCTCCGGCAGCAATCGGACTTCGCTCTACGACTAAGATTTTTGCTGTTGGAAAACGCCGACGATACTCTAGTGCAGCGGTTAATCCTACAATACCACTACCAATGATCAATAAGTCTGGACGACCGATAAAACTAGTTTGTTCCCAGTAGCTGAGGTTTGGTTGTGGCATATCGGGTTATGAGTTTTGAGTTGTTGTGGGTTTTGAGTTATTAAAATCATAGAGACAATTCATAAATTATCGTTATTACTATTTAATGTTCTATAAACTGAAGAGCTTCACGTTTGAGGGCTTTTTTTTATCTTTGCGTTCTAAGTTGTTCAAAATTAGAAAAAAAATAAAATAATATGATACAAAGGATTCAAACTTTATTTTTATTACTAGCCTCTGGCTCTGCCTTTTCGTTATTTGCTTTTCCATTTGCGAAAGCAAAGGCGATGGCTAGTTCTGCTGTTTTTGCAGATGGTCTTTATAACTTACAAGACAATATTGGTTTATTGATACTTTTTTGTTTAGCTGGTTTACTAACTTTTATTGGAATATTTTTATTCCGCAATCGAAAGACTCAATTATTAGTTAACCGACTTGCCATTACTGCTAACATCATCGGACTTGTTTTAGCAGTCGTTTTGTTTATGAATGATGGTCCAAATATGGCAGCAGATGTGACGCCTGATGATGGTGTAGGCGCTTATCTACCTTTTGCATTTTTAGTTTTCGCATTTTTAGCAAATCATTTTATCAATAAAGATGAAAAACTCGTTCAATCTATGGATCGATTGAGATAATAAAGTTTAAAAAGTTCTAAATAAAAAAAATCCCGAAGAAAGCGAAATGCTCTTTTCGGGATTTTTTAATATTTATAATCTGTTGAAATTATTCGCTTTTAGGTTTAGCAGAGTAATTTACTTTCAACTGATTAGATTTGCGTAATTGCGTTTTGATATCTTGAACGATACCCATAGTTACATCGCCATCTACTTTTAAAGAAGAAGTGATACGCGCTCTTTTGTTTTCCGCAACTTTAATTTTGTGCTTTTCCAAAAAGAGTGGAATATCATCAACCGTAGCAAACTTATCTCCGAGTTGTAATCGAGGACTGGTACCGTACTGTTCTTTGTATTGATCAGTAGGTCGACCAATATAGAGGTAGTTTACCAGAGATTTCTCTTCCAACTTGGTTAGTTCAGAAGCTTGTGGCGTATTAACTTTTACCATCAGCGAGGAGTCTCTAAGAACGGTTACCACCATAAAGAAGAATAACAACATAAAGATGATATCCGGAAGCGATGCAGTGGAAATAGCAGGAGTTGACTTACCTCTTTTCTTACTAAATTTAGACATAAAAAATTAATTTAAAAATTAATAAAGGAAGTTTACTTTTCTTCACCGAAAGCCGTTGGTTCAGCTTCAGATAGTACGAAAGGTATTTTTCCTTTGATGGCTTTTTTCTGTTCTCTCGGCATTTTATCGCTGTACTCTGTTCCGTATTTGCGTTGCGCTTCTTCGTCCCAGAGTTCATTATAAGCAGCCTTAAGTTCATTGTAAACTTCCAGGTACGTTTCATAATTCGTTCCTCGGTCATTTTTCAATGAGATAATTGCCTTAGTTGGTTTTTCAGCTAAATCTTCTTGTCCTCTAGGGTTCATGATGAACTCTTTAGCACGATCTTTCAGCTGTTCAATATTAGCAGGCTCATCTCTTACGAGCAATTGATTTTGTGCGTTTACCAATACTGAAAATACGTTACGAGTTTTCAGTTTAGTGGCATCCACTTCTTCTTCAGACCAAGGTGGTAATTTTACCGTGATCCCTTTGTCCTGAACGATGGTAGTCGTTACTAGGAAGAAAATCAGAAGCAAGAAGGCGATGTCCGCCATAGAACCGGCATTGATTTCATTCGTCAACCGATCTTTACTACTTTTCTTTGCCATGTTGATTTATTTAAAGAAGTTACGAATTTCTGAAAGTACGAAAGTTACCACAGCAACTCCAATCATGAACAAACAAGTCCAGATGGCTCCCGTGATAAATTTGCTAGCTCCGTCAGTTACTTCAAATTCTTTTAGAATAGGATCCCAAAAAGGCCCAGATTCTATCGTAGCGGTGCTATAAGCAATCGCAAAGATGATAAGTAAAACTCCGAAACCGATTAGTCCTTTCATAGAACCTTTTAAGTCAGTAACTACTTGAAAGATTCCAAATAAAAACATTGCAAGGAAACAGATAACGGTAAGGAATGCCACGGCATAAATTCCCAAATCAAAGATTCCCGTTTCGTACTGACCTTCTTTGGAAAGACCATTGAAGGTATCTAGTCCAGAAAAGACGGAACCAAGGAATGCGATGGTGATGAGTAATCCCAACCCAAAGGCATACATTTGGCCGTTTTTTGTGAGTGATTTATACATAATTAAATTGTATTAAGGTTAGGAACGATTATTTAAATACATTGTTGGTAGCCATAATGTCTACTAATGCTACGGAAGCATCTTCCATTTTATTAACGATACTGTCAATTTTGGAAACGATGTAATTGTAAAAAATCTGTAGGATAATCGCTACTACAAGACCAAATACTGTTGTCAAAAGTGCTACCTTGATACCACCTGCAACAACTGAAGGAGAAAGGTCACCTACTGCTTCAATTTTATCGAAGGCTTGGATCATACCGATTACCGTTCCCATAAATCCTAACATGGGAGCAATAGCGATGAAAAGAGAAATCCAAACTAGACCTTTTTCTAAAAGTCCCATTTGTACACCACCGTAAGAAACGATTGCTTTTTCAACAGCTTCAGGACCACGAGGAGCGTTACGTAAACCTTCATAAAGGATACTAGCTGTTGGGCCTTGAGTTGATTTGGCTACTTCCATTGCACCATTGATGTCACCAGCTTTGAGGCGCTCATCGATTCCTGCAACTAACTTGTCAGTATTAGCAGTAGCTATATTAAGGGTAATGATTCTTTCAATACAGAAAGCAAGACCAAGAATAAGACAAACGAGTACAAGACTCATAAATCTCCAGTCACCCTGAATGAAATATTGTTTAAGTAATTGAAATCCAGTTGCTGCTTCGGGCGTTTGTGCCGCTAGCTCCAGACCTCCGTTTAAGAGGCTAACGCCTAATACGAGTAGTAACGCTATTAATTTACGCATAATTAAAGGTTTAACGATTGTTTGATTTAAAAAATATGGTTTTTTATGTTTGTCTAATTTTAATCTGAGCTAAAAGAGAACAATAGATCTTAGATCTTTTATTTGTCCTGACTTAATACTGTATTCAGATAACTATGCGGAGAGAGAGGGATTCGAACCCTCGGTACGCTTTTGACGTACACACGCTTTCCAAGCGTGCTCCTTAAGCCACTCGGACACCTCTCCTACTTGTAAGTATTTCAGTATCATTGAAATACCTACCTCTTATTAATGTGTTTCATATGAAGGCGATTCACAAAAATTGGAAAATAATATAACATTTCAAAATTTTTATTCACTCAAACATATAAAAACTAAGTTCTATCAGTCTTTTTTATGTTTTTAGCCTCTTTTTATTGGTTTTTTCGTTAGAAAAAAGCGCAATATAATAAACCTCGGCATAAAGATGGTTAAATTTCTGGTTTATCAAATATTCTCAACGCATTTTTTGTGGTTTGTGTGGCGATTCTTTCAAAAGGCAACTGCTTAACAGATGCAAGATAGTCCCCTATTTGGTGTATGAAGGCACTTTCATTTCTTTTTCCACGATATGGAACTGGTGGTAAATAAGGAGCATCTGTCTCTAAAACTAGCCATTCAAGTGGAATATCTTTGATAGCGGCGGGCAAGGTAGATTTTTTATAGGTTAATACGCCGCCTATTCCTAAGTAGAATCCAAGTTCAACGATACTTTTTGCTTGCGCTTCATTTCCGCTAAAACAATGAAAAATTCCTCTTAATTTGGGATGTTTCATTTCTTTTAAAATCTCAATCACAATATCTGTACTTTCACGAGAATGGATTACGATAGGAATATCTAATTCGATGGCCCATTCAATTTGTTTTTTAAACGCATCAGATTGTTGTTGAAAAAATGTTTTATCCCAATAGAGATCCATACCGATTTCTCCAACGGCACAAAAAGGTCGCTTATCTAACCATGATTTTACGATGGCTAACTCTTCTTCAAAATTTTCTTTAACAGAGCAAGGATGGAGTCCCATCATTGCGAAGCATCGTTCTGGATAATCTGCCTCGAGTTTTAGCATTGATGGAATGGTGGTACTGTCTACGTTTGGTAGGAATATTTTATGAACGCCAGCTTCTGTAGCTCGATTCATCACCGCTTCTCTATCTTCATCAAATCTTGGAAGATAAATATGTGCATGCGTATCAATTAACATCTGTTTTTTTAACCAACAAAAATAGTATAATTTTAGTGCTTAGGAATGAAAATTAAATAAGTTAGCCCAAGTGGGAAAATGTTCTAGGTTTAGTCAAGGCATTTTTTGAAGTTATCCTTGTTGGATAGCTGATAAAAATAACGAAGACTAAGCCTAGAAGATGCACCCAATTGGATCAAGTTATTTATTTTTCATTCCTTACATAACTATCTATTTTACTATGGCCAAGAAAAAAAAATACTATGTCGTCTGGGAAGGAAATGAGCAAGGAATATTTGATAACTGGACCGATTGTCAATTACAAATAAAAGGATACCCTGGTGCTCGTTATAAGTCATTTAAGACGCTTGAAGAGGCAGAAGCTGCTTTTGGTGGTAATGCATCTGATTTTATCCGAAAAGGCGGTAAGAAGCCTGTGGGCAGCAAAATGCTCCGTCCCGATCATCCTGATATAATATGGAATAGTATTGCAGTAGATGCCGCTTGTAGCGGAAATCCAGGCATTATGGAATACCGTGGTGTGGATACAAAAACGACTTATGAATTTTTTCGTCAAGGTCCCTTCCAAAGAGGAACCAATAATATTGGTGAATTCTTAGCGATTGTTCACGCTCTTGCCTATTTAAAAAAAGAAGGAAAAGACGATCTAGTTATTTATACGGATTCTAGAACAGCAATGAGTTGGGTAAGAAATAAAAAAGTAAAAACGACGCTTAAGAAGACCGCTCAAAATGCCATCCTTTTTGAATTGATTGAACGGGGTATTAATTGGTTAAAAAACAATACGTATAAGAATCCGATTATAAAATGGGACACCAAAAATTGGGGTGAAATTCCTGCAGATTTTGGTAGAAAATAGTGGTTATAACTAAATAATAGTATTTCGAGACTCACTTCTATTTAGTAATGGCCAAACAATTATTTAACGTTTTTTGGTAGGAAACTTCATACGGTATTTAGGATCAATTTTTCCAGTTTTGATTCTTTCCAATTTTCTTTTCATTAATCGCTTTTTTAGCGGACGCAAATACTGGGTAAATAAAATACCTTCCACGTGATCGTATTCGTGCTGAATTACTCTAGCATTCATACCGGTAAATACCTTTTCGTGGGTTTCAAAATTTTCGTCTTGGTAACGCAGTTTGATCTGAGCAGGACGTTCTACATCTGCTCGAATATCTGGGATGCTTAAACAACCTTCTTCGTAATCCCAAGGCGCTCCTCCTTCTTCTATTTTTTCAGCATTAATAAAGGCTTGTTTGATTCCTTCATCCTCTTTTCCTTCATCCATTATTTGTACCGTATCTACTAAAAATAAGCGTAGAGACTTTCCTATCTGAGGAGCTGCTAGACCTACTCCTTGAGCTTCGTACATTGTTTCCCACATATCTTCCAACAACTTTTCAAACTCTGGATAATCAGACTCAATTGGTTTCGCTACTTTATTTAAAACCGGGTGTCCATAAGCGTAAATAGGTAAAATCATTATTATCGTTTGCTTTCTAAATAATTTTGTAAAATTAAAACAGCACTAATCTTATCGACTAGTCCTTTGTCTCTTCTCTTTTTTTTGCGTGCGCCACTTTTCAAAATGATTTGTTTCGCTTCGTAAGAAGTAAAGCGTTCATCCACATAAGAAACCGTAAGTTCTGGGAATTGTTTCAGTAATGTTTCCTTTAGTTTTTCAATAATAGGTACCAAAACAGTAGGATTTCCATCCAAATGAGTAGGATAACCAATAACTACTTCTTCTACTGTTTCGGTTGCAATATAATTAAATAACCATTCTTGAAGATCGACGGTTGCAACAGTCTCCAAACCATTCGCGATGATCTGAAGGGGATCTGTCACAGCGAGTCCTGTCCTCTTTTGTCCATAATCTATACTAAGAATTCTCGGCATGATGCAAAGATAATATTTTATGTCCTAGTAGGGGTGAATTGTAATTCGCCCCTGCTAGTAAACATAAATTCGTCCCTACTGGGCATAAAAAAAGCCCCCTCCCGAACGTGTCGGGAAGAGGCCATCCCAAAAACCGATTTTAAAGCATTCTTAAATCGGATTTTGAGCTAATATAACTTACTTGATCACGATCATCTTCATGGTCGCAGACTGAGTAGGCGTATCAAGCTGGTAGTACAGAACTCCAGTTGCATTCAGGTCACTACTGTTAATAGTTTCCATGTTTGCACCTTTGCTGTAGTCACCTTTGATCGTCTTCAGTACACGTCCAGCGACGTCGTAGATAGTCAAGGTTGCAGTAGTTGCTTCAGGCAATGTGAATTCGATAACCGTTTCATTTCTGAATGGGTTAGGACGGTTCTGAGCTAAGCCAAAGCCAGCATCAGTAACCTGACCGAAGTCAATTGCTACGTCGAATAAGTCACCGTCGTTAGTGTAAGCTTCTGCAGGAGTAAATCTTACTTGATCTACAGAGATTACATCACTCAAGTTACCATCTTTCTTCGCTACGAAGTTCAATGTGAATAATACTTCATCGTTGTTTACAGAAACAGCGTTAGTATTAGTCCATACAGTAGTTAAAGCACCTTCGTTCAATTTAGAGAAACCGAAGTTATCAGCAGTTAATCCTCTTAGAGCACCAGCTGTGAAATCTTCAAATTCTACTACATTCTGATCGAAAGCTAAAGTGAATTGGTATCCTAACATGTTAGTGAATTCGTTAGCCTTCACATCAACACTGTAAGTGTTACCAGCTACTAACTTCTGATCTGCTACGCTGAATACTAAGTCACCGTCGTTAGATCGAGTATCACCAGCTTCAGCTAGTGCGTTAGTTGGAGCACTTAAGTTAAGGTCACCAATCTTCACAGCTACGAAATCAGCATCTAACTGATCAGTAGTTAAGTTATTATAGTTAATAACTTCTGGGAAAGTAGTTGCGAATGGATTAGCAGCATTAGGGAAAGTGTAAGCAGATTCTACAAATCTCCAAGATGTGTTGTTAGCAAATTCATTATCAATGAAAAGCAATACTCTACGTAGCGCGATCATATCTAAAGAAGTGATAGAACCAGAATTGTTCACATCAGCAGCAATCAACTTGTAAGGAGAATCTAATTCAACTTGCTCTAGTAAGTGCTGACCTAATAAGATTAAGTCATAAGCAGTTAATCCAAGTCTTGGATTATCATCACGAACTGGCTCGATACCGTAGTTCATCATAGGTGCTAGATCGTAGCTATAAAGACCATCATTAGCAGTTACCATAGAAGTAGGCATTTCAGTTGCGTTACCGTCAACATTAACAGTTACACCACCTACCGCTTCTAATTCTTCTGTCATGATAGAACCAGCTACAGTTACAGTTGGAGCACCAGGACAAGTTCCTTGAGAATCATCAACATTAACGTTGATAGTTACGTAAGACCAGTTTCCTGCGCCATCTTGTACCCAGTAATCAACAGGAACAACTGCATCAGATGCACCCATTGGAATATCATCACAAGTGAAAGTAACACCCATATCAGCACTTGCTGGAGGAGCCATCTGTCCGTCACCTAAGCTAGGCTTCTGTAATAAGAATTGAGCTAAGCCAGAACAAACATCAAAAGAAGAAACTTCAACTTCAGAAGCCCAAATTCCACCTTCACCATCTACTAGATTAACATCAGTTTCAGTTAAAGCAACGATGTTTGGAGGAGTATTCTCAACAACGTAGAATAACTGTACACAGTCTTCACCTACGTTACCACAATAATCTTCTACA
>CALKJE010000374.1 GCA_937995675.1 uncultured Saprospiraceae bacterium | reverse complement strand
ACAACAAAGAAATGGAGTGGAGTGGAATTACACTTCCGTGGATGTCGATTGGGTATGAGGTATTGATTACACCATTGCAATTACTGACTTTTTATAATGCAGTTGCAAATGATGGACAAATGATGCGACCTTATTTGGTTTCTGAAATTCAAGATTTTGGCGTTACCACCAGAAAATATAAACCAACAGTAGTTAAAAGAAATATTGCGAAACCTGAAACGATCGCAAAAGCAAAATCATTACTCGAAGGAGTTGTGAAAAATGGAACAGCCAAAAAGTTGGATACAGATCGCTATAATTTTGCAGGTAAAACTGGGACCGCTCAAATTGATTACCGAAGATTTAATAGAAGACGAACAAACCTGAAACACCGGGCTTCTTTTGTAGGTTATTTTCCTGCTGAAAACCCAGTGTATAGTTGCATCGTGATGATCACCAACCCCAGAGAAAATGGGATTTATGGAGCAGATGTAGCAGGACCTGTATTTAGAGAAATTGCAGATAAATGTTTTGCTACTCGAATCGAAATGCATCGAGGAATAAATTCATATGCTAAACCAAAATTGGTGAACTATGAATTACCTGCCATGAACATCGGAAAAAAAGAGGCAGTGAATTATCTAATGGATTATTTTAAACTGCCTTACGAAAATAAAGCAAATTCTGAATGGACAGTACTGCAAGCGGAAAAAGATACCGTAGCAATGTTACCTAGAGATGTAGCAGAGTCCATCATTCCTAACGTAAAAGGAATGACGATGATGGATGCTGTTTATGTTTTAGAAAATTTAGGTTTAAATGTGATAGCCACTGGCGTTGGAAAAGTCCACCACCAATCTATCCTAGCTGGCACAAAAGCCAGAAACCAAACGATAAAAATTCGATTGAATTGATAAGTTGAGCTGTTGAAAGCTTGAACTCAAAACTCAATAACTCAAAACTCAATAACTAATAACAGAGGACTCCTCCGTTATGAAACACTATAATTTGAAAAGAGTACGCTTGAAACACTTACTCTAGTTTTTTGAAAGACAAGCCACTTGAAACACGGTATTGTCGAAACACTATTTTAAAAGATAGACCGCTTGAAACACGGGACTATCGAAACACTATTTTTTTGAAACACTGGATTGGGCTTCGGCCCCTAGAAATTTGGAGCTTCACTATCTCCTCATTTCTTACTCCTTACACTATGAAACAGGAAATGTGGTAGCTCTGATAGAAAATCGGAGTTACTATATTTTTCCTAACAACAGACACTTTTGACGCCTTTACAAAACATAATAAATGATATTTCGATAACGAAAATTATCGGAACGACTGATCTTTCGATCAATCATTTGGTTTTTGATTCACGAAAGGTTAAAGCAGCAGATGTTTTTGTTGCGGTCAGAGGACACGCCTTAGATGGTCATCAATTTATTGACAAAGCCATCCGCAATGGAGCAAGCGTAATTGTCTTGGAACAATTACCAGCTACTATTGCTGAAAAAACAACGTATCTACTGGTTGACAATAGTGCAGAAGCACTGGGTCAAATGGCTACTTCTTTTTACGGTCACCCATCTCAACAGTTAAAGCTGATAGGGATTACGGGGACCAATGGAAAGACGACAACGGCCACTTTACTATTTGATCTTTTTACGTCAATGGGTTATAAAGTAGGGTTGTTATCAACGGTTGCTAATCGAATTGCAGAAGAAACAATTCCTAGCACCCACACGACACCCGATGCAGTTGGCCTGAATGCTTTACTGTCTCAGATGGTCGAAGCAGGGTGTGATTACGCTTTTATGGAAGTTAGTTCGCATGCAATTCATCAAAGAAGAATTGCAGGAATCACTTTCGCTGGAGGTGTTTTTACTAATTTGACACACGACCATTTAGATTATCACGGAACTTTTCGTGATTATATCTACGCAAAAAAACAATTCTTTGACGATTTGCCGAAAGCGGCTTTTGCGTTAACGAATATTGATGATAAGCAAGGAGAAGTGATGGTACAAAACACCAAAGCGAAAATTGCTAAGTACAGCTTACGTCGGTTGACCGATTATAAAGCTCGAATCATCGACAATAGCTTGACGGGTTTGCATTTAGAATTAAACGAAGTAGAATTTTTCAGTCGATTGATTGGAGGATTCAACGCGTATAATCTTTTGGCAGTTTATGCCACCGCAGACTTACTGGGAATGGATGAAATGGAAATCCTGACCAAAATGAGCGACTTACAATCTGCAGAAGGACGATTTGAATATTTGATTCATCCAACGACTTTTGTCTATGCGATTGTAGATTATGCACATACACCGGATGCACTGGAAAAAGTCTTGTCGACACTTAAAAAACTTCGACGTTCTAAAGAACAGATTTTGACAGTGGTAGGTTGTGGAGGCGATCGGGACAAACGGAAAAGACCGATCATGGCAAAAGTAGCAGTGCAGTATAGTGATCAAGTAATTCTTACTTCTGATAATCCAAGATCTGAAGATCCTGATACGATTATTCAAGAAATGGAAGAAGGAATACCGTCAGAAGATAAAAATAAAGTCTTGTCCATTACCAATCGAGCACAAGCGATCCGTACTGCCTGTAAATTGGCACGTCCAGGAGATTTTGTGCTAGTAGCTGGAAAAGGACACGAAAAATACCAGGAAATCAAAGGCGTAAAACACCCCTTTGATGACCAACAAATAATAAAAGAAATATTCGCTTCGTAGGGAATGGAATATTTCAAAGAACTGAGACCGTTCAGTTAAAGTGTGTTAGCGCGTTGGCCCTCCTTTATAGCCTGTCCCGAGCATCGTCTCGGGAAATACAAGGCGCGGGCAGCAAAATGACACACTTGATGGAACAGTCCAAAAGAACCTTTATTCGAATGAGAATAATTTATTCTCAGATTTAATTAACAGCAAGTGATAAATAAAAAAAGTATTTGTCGCTGCTGTTAGATTTTTTAACAAAACAAGACTAACTGCAGAGATTAAAGACACCTATCTCCAACAGAATAAGTCTGCATACTAAACGCCAGCTAAAATGCTGTATTATTTCTTACAGTGGTTAGAGAAAACTTATAATCTGGGACTTCCACCAGTATATGAATACCTAAGTTTTCGGGCCGGAGTTGCGTTAATCATATCGCTGATTATCAGCATCCTGTATGGTGAAAGAATCATACGTCTTTTGAAAAACCTGCAAGTTGGAGAAACCGTTCGTGATCTTGGATTAGCTGGACAAAAAGAAAAAGAAGGAACTCCAACGATGGGTGGTCTCTTGATTATTTTGGCTATTCTATTACCGTGTTTATTAATGGCCAAGATTGCGAATATTTATATTATTGTCATGATCGTTGCTACGCTTTGGATGGGCGCGATTGGATTTCTAGACGATTATATCAAGGTTTTTAAAAAGGATAAAAAAGGATTGAGTGGAAAATTTAAAATAATAGGACAAGTAGGACTTGGATTGATTGTAGGACTGACGATGTTGCATCACGATGGGATCACAGTTCGGATGGAATTAGCCACTGCAGAAAAAGCAGGTTATGAAGTGATCGGTGAACCATGGACACAAGAAGGAAGAGCAGGATCAGATGAGATAGTGAAAATGGCTAAAGTGAAATCAACCTTGACCAATGTTCCTTTTTTTAAACATGATAAATTTGGTAGTAATAGTTTTGACTACGCACAGTTGCTTTCGTTTTTGGGAGACAATGCGCGTAATATGGTTTGGTTGATTTTTATTCCTATTATCATTTTAATAGTAACGGCAGTAAGTAATTCAGCGAACCTGACCGATGGAATTGATGGACTAGCGACCGGACTTAGTGGAATCATCGGAGCTACTTTAGGAGTACTAGCGTATCTCTCAGGAAACGTGATTACGGCTAATTACTTGAATATTTTATATCTACCAGATACCGGGGAACTATTAATTTTTGCTGCCTGTTTTGTAGGTGCTTGCATCGGATTCTTATGGTATAATTCTTTTCCAGCTAAAGTCTTTATGGGCGATACTGGAAGTCTAATGTTAGGTGGAGTGATTGCAGCTTTTGCGATTTTGATTAGAAAAGAATTACTGATTCCAATTTTGTGTGGAGTGTTTTTAGCAGAAACTTTATCGGTCATGATTCAGGTAAGTTATTTTAAACATACCAAAAAGAAATATGGAGAAGGGCGACGGATATTTTTGATGTCACCGCTACATCATCATTATCAAAAGAAAGGAATGCACGAAGCGAAAATTGTTACGCAGTTTTGGATTATAGGAATATTATTAGCTGCTTTAACAATCATAACGCTTAAAATTAGATAGGCTTTATGAAAAAAATTGTGATACTAGGAGGAGGAGAGAGTGGAGTGGGTGCTGCTATTTTAGCAAAAGTAAAAGGCCACCCTGTATTTTTATCAGATAGTGGAACACTGAAAGCAGTGTACCGAGAAAAATTAGAAACAAATAATATTCCCTACGAGGAAAATAACCATGATCGAGCACGCATTTTTGAAGCAGACTTGATCGTGAAAAGTCCGGGAATTCCGGATAACGCACCGTTGATAAAAGCATTGACGGAAGCTGGGATTCCAGTAATCTCAGAAATTGAATTTGCGGGCAAACATACTAATTCAGTGATCATTGGAATCACCGGAAGTAATGGAAAGACAACCACCGCTAATCTAACTTATCACCTACTTAAAACAGCAGGATTCGATGTTGGATTAGGTGGAAATATCGGTCGTAGTTTTGCAGAAATGGTTGCGGTAGCTCCACACGAATATTACGTGTTGGAATTGAGCAGCTTTCAGTTAGATGGTATTGAATATTTTCAACCAGACGTGTCTGTTTTGCTAAATATTACGCCAGATCATTTAGATCGTTATGATTATAAAATGGAAAATTATATCGCTTCCAAATTTAGAATCATAAAAAATCAGGAAGCAGAAGATGTTTTTATTTTTAATACAGAAGATAAAAATATAGTAGATTTTTTAAAAAATAAAGAACTACTACCTACCGGCATCACGGTAAAAATGCAGACAGACGATGCTACGAAAATTAGTATTGACGATGAAGTTGAATTTGACTTAACGAATACAACACTGAAAGGAATTCACAATCGATTTAATGCCGAATGTGCGATCCATGCGGTGCTTTCACAAGGAGTAAGCGCAGAAGATATACAACGAGGATTAGAGCATTTTAAAAACTCCCCTCATCGTTTAGAAGTCATTGCAACTATTGATGGTATAACCTATATCAACGATAGTAAAGCGACCAATGTAGATTCTGTTTATTACGCATTACAAGCAGTCGAAGGCCCTATTGTTTTGATTATTGGAGGGGTAGATAAAGGGAATGATTATGGAGCAATTCTTCCTTTGATAAAAGAAAAAGTAAAAGGAATCGTATGCCTCGGTATCGATAACGAAAAAATAAAAGCAACCTTCTCTACCATCGTAGAGGAAATTGTGGAGGCAGATAGCATGGAGATGGCGATTGCGAAAAGTCGCAAAATGGCCAAGTCCGGAGATCATGTATTATTATCTCCAGCCTGTGCTAGTTTTGATTTATTTAAAAATTATGTAGACCGAGGAGAACAGTTTACTGAAATTATAAAAGAATTTAAGTCCTAGATATTAAGGAAAACTGTAAAACCCATACTACTTGATATTTGCGGGTTAGGGGCTACTCTCCGGCGGAACTGCCGGAGCTGGGAGGCAGAAAATGCAAAAAAATATCTAGGACATACATAGTAAGAAGTTAAAAGCAAATGGAATTTGGATCTAAATTATATACGAAGTTAAAAGGAGACCATGCGATCTGGATGATTGTCATCGTGCTAGCGCTATTCTCTGTTTTGATTGTGTATAGTTCTACGGGCCATATTGCGTTTAAGGAACGAGGAGGTAATACCGAGTTTTACTTGATCAAGCACCTTATTTTTATTATAGGTGGATTGGTTTTGACAACGGCTTGTTACCAAATGCACTATACCAGATTTCTACGGATTTCACCGTTGTTATTGCTAGTGTCTATCCCGTTGCTTGTTTATACGATTGCCTTTGGAACAGATGTGAACCAAGCACGACGTTGGATTGAATTACCGTTTATTGAAATGACTTTTCAAACATCAGATTTTGCCAAACTGGCTTTGATCATTTATGTAGCGAGAGCCATTTCTTCTAAACAAGAATATATCAAGGATTTCAAAAGTGGATTCCTTCCGATTGTAATGCCGATCATTATTATTTGTGGACTCATTGCACCGGCGGATTTATCGACAGCCATGCTTTTGTTTACTACTTGTTTAATGATGATGATCATGGGACGAGTAGCCATTCGAGATATCAGTTGGCTATTGCTAATGGGCGTTGCTACTTTCGGATTTTTGATTGCATTAGGAACCTTGTATCCAGAATTAATTCGAGTGCAAACTTGGATCAGTCGAATGAATGAATTTCTAGATAATACCGATGGTGGTTATCAAATTCAACAAGCAAAAATTGCGATTGCAGACGGTGGATTATTTGGACTAGGACCGGGAAATAGCATACAGCGTAATTTCTTACCAGCGCCTTATTCAGATTTTATCTTTGCGATTATTATTGAAGAATATGGATTGATTGGTGCCTTTACGGTGATTGCCATGTATGTGTTATTATTCTTTCGAATTGTACGGATTATTACCAATAGTCCAAAAGCATTCGGAGCAATGTTGGTACTTGGACTTGGAATGATTATCTGTATTCAAGCATTGGCGAATATTGCGGTTTCTGTGCACTTGGTTCCGGTAACTGGTTTGACTTTGCCGATGATTAGTATGGGAGGAACCTCTATCATATTTTCGAGTATCGCCTTTGGAATGATCTTAAGTGTGAGCCGATATATTGAAAAAATATAAAGATGGAACAGGATCAACTCAGCGTAATAATTAGTGGTGGCGGAACTGGAGGTCATGTTTATCCGGCGATTGCGATTGCGAACGAAATAAAAAAACAAGTACCGAATGCTCGGATACAATTTGTAGGAGCAAAAGGTAAAATGGAAATGGAAAAAGTCCCGAAAGCGGGATATCCAATTGAAGGTCTATGGATTAGTGGATTTCAGCGTCGACTGACATTACAAAATCTTGCCTTCCCTTTTAAATTATTGCATAGCTGGTGGAAAGCGCGAGGAATTATTCGCAGATTTAAACCGGACGTAGCAATTGGAGTAGGAGGATACGCAAGTTATCCAACCCTAGCCATGGCAAGTTGGATGGGAATTCCGACGATGATCCAAGAGCAAAACTCTTACGCAGGCGTTAGCAATAAGATGTTGAAAGGTAGTGTAGAAAAAGTTTGTGTCGCTTACGATGAGATGCAAAAATTCTTTCCGGCTGAAAAAATAGTCTATACCGGAAATCCAGTTCGGAGTGATATCTGGGAAATGGATGACCAACGAAAGAACGCACTGGCCCATTTTGGACTAAAAGATAAAAAGACCATTCTGGTTTTTGGGGGAAGCCTTGGAGCGAAAACCTTAAACGATGGAATGGCCAATAATACAGATCTGTTGAAAGCAACGGATGAGATACAAGTAATCTGGCAAGCAGGAAAATTTTATCATGCTGAATATCAAAAATCAGCGACTGCTCAACTAGATAATGTTCGACAAATGGAGTTTATCGATCGGATGGACTTAGCTTACGCAGCGGCAGATGTAGTGATTTGCCGCGCCGGAGCACTGACAATTTCAGAGCTTTGTCTGGTAGGAAAAGCAGCGATTTTTATTCCTTCACCGAATGTAACCGGAGACCATCAAACCAAAAATGCGATGGCTCTAATTCGGAACGAAGCAGCCCAAATGTTGAAAGATAAAGATGGTAACCAAATGATCGAAAAAGCAATCACTCTTTTAAAAGACGATGCTGCTCGAACAGAGTTGGAGACAAATATTCGTCGGATGGCAAAGCCGAATGCCGCAGAGGAAATAGTCACAACTTTGAGATCAATTCTTAGAAAATGAGCGAATTTTAGACGAAAAACTCATTTTTAAGAAAGAAAATAGTGCAAAAAATGATAAAAATGCACTACATATATAAATTTTTTTAAATACGGCATATCCTTTGTTTATCGTTTTGATAGACAGTGGATTATATATAAAAGAAGAATCGCTGTGAACGATATTCAAAAAGTGTATTTCATCGGGATCGGTGGTATTGGGATGAGTGCACTGGCGCGTTATTTCAATGGTCGAAATGTAGCAGTTTTTGGATATGACAAAACTGCCACCACGCTCACCAAAAAGTTGGAAGCGGAAGGGATGATGATTCATTTTGAAGATGATACTTCGCAGATACCTGAAGGAATTGATTTAGTGGTTTATACGCCTGCTATTCCGGATGATCATCGTGAGTTAAATTATTTTCGCAAACATAATTTTCCGTTGAAAAAAAGAGCGGAAGTTTTAGGAATGATTAGTCGAACTCAACGTACCATCGCCATTGCAGGTACACATGGAAAAACGACGACGACTTCTATTCTTACGCATATATTGCATGAAGGTGGAGTTGATTGTACCGCTTTTTTGGGTGGTATTGCCAATAACTTCTCTTCTAATTATGTAGAAGGAAAATCAGATTGGGTCGTAGTAGAAGCAGATGAGTACGATCGTTCTTTTTTGCATCTAACACCAGAAGTTGCGGTCATCCTTTCAATGGATGCAGATCATCTGGATATTTATGGTGCAGATGAAGAAGTAAAAACAGGATTTAGAATTTTCGGATCTCAAGTAAAAGATCATGGAAAATTACTGGTTAACCAAAAGTGGATAACCGAATATTTGAAAAAAAATGTAGTTCAGGATAAAGTGAAAACTTATGGATTAGAACTAGGAGATTTTTATGCTACCAACATTAAGGTGGTAGATGGATATTTTGTATTTGATTTTAAATCAAAAATGTCCGATATTGCTAATCTCCAATTTAATTTACCTGGACACCATAATATCGAAAATGCCACCGCGGCAATTGCTGTCGCGTTGGGGTTAGGCGTATCCGTCGATGCCATTCGTCGGTCGCTCGTTTCATTCAAAGGAATAAGACGAAGATTTGAAATTATATATCGTGATGAAAAAGTAGTTTATATAGACGATTACGCACATCATCCCTCCGAGCTTCGAGCTGCTATTCACGCGGCAAGAGTTTTGTTTCCAACTAGAAAGATTACAGGCATCTTTCAACCACACCTTTTTAGTCGAACCAGGGATTTTTTGACGGAATTTGCTGAAGTACTTAGCACTTTAGATGAAGTGATTCTGCTGGATATTTACCCAGCAAGAGAATTGCCGATTGCGGGTGTTACTTCTGAAGCTATTTATAAACTGATTACCAACGATGCTAAAGTATTAACGACTAAGCAAGAATTGCTCAAATTATTAACTACTAGAAATCTAGAAGTTTTAATGACGTTGGGCGCTGGAGATATTGACACCTTGGTTTTACCCATTAAAGAACAATTGACTAATGGCTAAGAAACAATTAAAGGACAATATGCTAGGACGTATCTTAGCTTATGCGACGTTTTTTTTGGTAGCGGTAATTATCGTTACCATGGTACAGCGAAAAAAATCCAACCGAGCTACGGATGTGGTTTTTGAGATAGAGGCGTTACGTTCTGGAGATTTTCTGATAAAGTCAGAAGATGTACTAGAAATTATCGAGCGTTCTTTTGGCCACGAAATCGTGGGAGAACCATTAGGTGACTTGGATATGGAACGGATGGAACGAGTACTTGAAGAAGCGTCATTTATACTTTCAGCAGATGCTTATGTAGATGCAGAAGAAGTGGTGCATTTGGATATTAAGCAACGAGAACCGATTGTTCGAATCATGGACCGAGATGGACAGCAATATTATCTGGACCATACTGGAGCCAAGATGGATTTATCGGATCACTTTACGGCACATGTAATTGTAGCCACTGGAAATATTCCTCCGTACGATCCGGAATTTCCAAGCGCAGAGAACAATAATCTACGCGCCGTTTTCGAATTGACTCAGAAGATTCTAAGTGATGAATTCTTAGAAAATTTAGTTGGGCAGATTCACGTAAGCCGACAAGACGAATTGCAGATGGTTCCGATAGTAGGAGATCAGCGAATCGTTTTAGGAAATACAGAAGAACTTGATGATAAGATATTCCGCTTAAAAACTTTTTATCATGAAGCCATGTCCCGAATGGGATGGAATAAATATAAGACAATCAATTTAAAATTTAGAAACCAGGTAGTGTGTAAAAAACGGTAACCAAAACTTTACAAAAGCCGACTCCCTACCAAAAAAAAGTACTATGATGGAAAACAAAAATTTACACGACGCCCCCGTTGTGGTAGCCCTCGACATCGGGACTACTAAAGTATGCGCCATCGCTGGCCGAAGGGACGCGAATGGTAAAGTCGAGATTCTTGCTATCGGCAAAGTAGAATCTGAAGGCGTTTCCCGCGGAGTTGTCTCCAACATCGAAAAAACTGTAAAAGCGATCAAACAGGCTATTGCCATCGTTGAACGCCAAACAGGGAAAGAGGTGAAGGTGGTACACGTAGGAATTGCTGGACAGCACATTAAGAGTGTGCAACACCGAGGTATCCTTACCCGAGAAAGCGATCTTACCGAAATCGATGCAGCTGACATCCAAAAATTAATCACTGACATGTACAAATTGGTGTTGCCTCCTGGTGACAAGATTCTACACGTTATTCCACAAGAATATACCGTGGACGGCGAGCAGGGAATCACGGATCCAATTGGTATGTCTGGTGTTCGATTGGAAGCCAACTTCCACATTATCACAGGTCAGATTACTGCTTCTAACAATATTCACCGATGCGTGGAAAGAGTTGGACTTAAAGTAGCAGACATGACTCTGGAGCCGATCGCTTCTTCTGAAGCTATCCTAAGCGAGGAAGAAAAAGAAGCGGGTGTAGCATTAGTAGATATCGGAGGTGGAACAACAGATATCACTATTTTTCACGAAGGGATCGTACGACATACGGCGGTAATTCCTTTTGGAGGAAACGTGGTAACTCGTGATATCAAAGAAGGATGCATGGTTTTACAAGACCAAGCAGAAAAGCTAAAACGTAACTTTGGATCTGCTATGGCAGAAGAAGTTTATGATAATAGAATTATTACCATTCCTGGATTGAAAGGACGAGAACCAAAAGAAATTTCTGAAAAAAATCTAGCCTTGATTATTCAAGCGCGAGTAGAAGAAATTCTTGACTACGTAATTTGGGAAATCAGAAAATCTGGTTTTGAACGTAACCTAATCGGCGGTATCGTACTGACCGGAGGTGGCGCTTTACTAAATCACTTAGACAAACTTACGGAGTTTCATACCGGTATGAGTTGTAGAATTGGTATTCCTGTAGAGCACTTAGGACATGGTTATAAGCAAGAAATTTGTAGCCCAATTTTCGCAACTGGCCTTGGCTTATTGTTTAGAGGAATTAGCGATGTGGAACGTGGAATCATTGATTATTCTGATTACATAGAAGCACCAAAAGAAGAAGCACCAGTAGCAGAAAACGAAGCACCAGTTGAAGAAGAAATAGCGGAAAATGAATTAGTAGAAGCCAATTCTAAAACTTGGTACGACAAACTATTCCGTAAAACCAAGGAGTTCTTTGAAACTGGAGAAGATAAAGAATTTTAAAATTGGTTTTTAGATTCTGAATTGATTGCTTGAGTGAAACCATTTGAAAACTTATTAATTTAAAAAACATTTAAAAAATAATATTATGCATTTTGATTTGCCAAAAGAAGAAGCATCTATCATTAAAGTCATCGGAGTCGGTGGTGGTGGTAGCAATGCTGTAACCCACATGTATAACCTCGGAATTCACGGAGTGGATTTCGCTATTTGTAACACAGATAGTCAGGCCATGGATTTGAGCCCAGTACCTAAGCGTATCTCGCTAGGACCTGAACTCACCGATGGTCGTGGTGCTGGATCTAAACCTACGATTGGTCGTCAAGCTTGTCTTGAGTCTATCGAAGAAGTTAAAAGATTCTTAGCGGATAATACAAAGATGTTATTTGTAACTGCCGGAATGGGTGGTGGTACCGGAACCGGAGCTGCCCCAATCATTGCCAAGGCTGCACAAGAAATGGACATTCTAACGGTAGGTATTGTTACTTTACCTTTTACTTTTGAAGGTCGTCAACGAACTACACAAGGTGTAGAAGGATTAGACGAACTGAAAAAGAATGTTGACACTTTAATCGTTATTTCTAACGATAAACTTCGTGAGATTCACGGAAATCTTTCTTTAACCCAAGCTTTTTCTAAAGCAGACAGCATCTTGTCTACGGCAGCTAAAGGGATTGCAGAAATTATTACTGTTGCAGGTTATGTAAACGTGGATTTTGAAGATGTAAATACCGTTATGCGAGACAGTGGAGTAGCCATTATGGGTACGGCCATGGCAGAAGGTCAAGATCGTGCAAAAAATGCGATCGACGAAGCATTAAACAGTCCGCTTTTAGAAGACAATGATATTCGCGGTGCGAAACATATCTTGGTAAACATCAGCTCTGGTTCTACCGAAGTAACGATGGATGAGATTTTTGAAATCACTGAATTTGTTCAGGAAGAAGCGGGATATGGTACGAACTTAATCTGGGGTAATTGCCACGACGATGACCTAGGAGAAAAAATTAGTGTTACCGTAATTGCTACTGGTTTTGAACACCGTAAGAACAATAAGTTCGAACCTGAAGTAGAGAAAATTGTCGTTCCATTGGATTCTGATCAACCAAAGAAAACTTCTTTATACGATACAGGACACAATAACGGAGAAACTAGTCGAACCGTAGAATTTAACGATGTTCGTCCAGCGTCTGATTACCGTCCAACTGGTACGCCATACTCTTATGAGGAGCCGTATGTAAAGGCAGTAGACAAAGAGCGTATGCAAGAAGAAGATCGTCGTCGTCGTGAAATGGAAGCATTACGTCGTGAACAAGAACGCAAACGTATTGCTAATCTAAAACTTAATAATCCACAGACAGTTGTGGACATGGAAAATGAGCCAGCTTATTTACGTCGTAAAGTAAATCTAGATGACGTGCCTCATTCTTCTGATACAGATCGTAGCAAGTGGACGATCAGCGATGATGCAGAACCAGAAATTCGGGAAGACAATAGCTTTTTACACGATAATGTAGACTAGAAAGACTAGACTAGTAGAAAGTAATTTGACGATTAGGTAATGAAATATTTATAACTACTCCCCAAAACGCGGAATTGTTAGGAATAACTTGTTGCCTAGTTGCCAAATTGCAATCTATTAATCCATCATAGATGACCGTTTCCCGGTAAGAAAATAATAATGGCAAATCGTTGTTTACCTCCGGGTGAACGGTTGGCATAAGTTACACTGAGGTGTACTTATGCCTTTTTTTATGATCTAAATTAATTACAAAGTATGAGGTTTTCCAAGCGTAAGCGCAAAATCAATTTCAAAATCAAACACTCGATCGTATTTCCTTGATAAGCTACTTTTACTGTCCATCTGAGTTCAGTCTTGTGTCGTAGAATTTATCCGCGTAAAAAATATGGTTCCTCTTTAAGTAGACGTTGCTCTTGCTTTTGCGCTTGAGATTGAATTTGCTTTTGAAAAGGCCTAATAATTTCATATTAACTGTCAATTTTAGACAAGTCCTAGAATGATATAGTTGATTTTAAATATTTCCTATTTGCTATGGAATTTTTC
>CALKJE010000373.1 GCA_937995675.1 uncultured Saprospiraceae bacterium | reverse complement strand
ATTGGTGCCGTTGGAGTAGGAGGGATGATTTTTAGTTTTATGTATTGGAATTTTGGTTTCTTACGCATGGGAACAACTGGGATCACGGCCAGAGCATTTGGTGCGAAGCGAGAGCAAGAAGTAGCAGCTACCTTAGGGCGGGCGTTGGTGGTTGCGATGTTTTTGGCCTTGGGAATGATGCTTTTTCAATGGCCTTTAGGCGAAGCAGGTTTTTTCTTGATGAATTTGAGTGGAGAACCCGCAAGACTAACGGCGGAATATTTCTACATACGAATGTGGGCTGCTCCAGCTACCTTGGGATTGTATGCTTTGCTGGGATGGTTCTTTGGAATGCAAAATGCGATTTATCCGTTGATTTTGACGATTCTTATCAATGTAGTTAATATGATCGCTAGTTATTGGTTTATCGTTCATTGGGGAATGGAAATAGACGGCGTGGCTTGGGGAACGGTGATTGCGCAGTATGTTGGATTTATTGGTGGATTGTTTTTACTGGTTTATAAATATCCGAGATATCTGCAATTACTCAAGATGAAGATGTTACTAGAAGTGGATTCATTGACCTCTTTCTTTCGGATCAATCGAGATTTATTTTTTAGAACCTTGGCGTTGACCTTGGCATTTGGTTTTTTCTATAGTCGTTCTGCGGCAGAAGGAGGTTTGCTATTGGCAGTGAATGTAATCCTCTTACAATATCTCAATTGGATGTCTTATGGCATTGATGGATTTGCTTATGCGGCAGAAAGTTTAGTAGGAAAATACAGTGGTGCTCGTAAGTTGGATCAGCTTCGACAAATCATCCGTTTGTCATTTCGGTGGGGTGGAGGACTGGCGATCTTTTTCAGTTTAGTATATTTTATTTTTGGAAATCAGCTGCTGGGTGTTTTTACCAATCAAGCGGAAGTAATTGCCGCAGCTCAACCTTATTTGGGTTGGATGATGCTCTTTCCGGTCATTAGTTTTGCCTGTTATATTTGGGATGGAATATTTATTGGGTTGACGGCTTCGGCTGCGATGCGAAACGCGATGGTGATCAGTTTTATGCTTTATCTAGGAATGCATTATGCTTTTTCTTATTGGTGGGACGTACATGGAATGTGGGCGGCTTTTTTAGGATTTATGGCTTTACGAGCATTCTTTTTGTGGATATCCTATCGGAAGATGGATGGGGAGGAGCAGTTGATGGTGGACTAGTGCAGCAGGCTGTTATGTATGTGAAATTAGTGATTCCAGACGCTTATTTTTTTGTTCAAAAACAACTTCAACTTCAAGAGCAAAAGCAAATAAACGAAGAACACTGTTTTTTAAAGGGAAATAATTCTACCACACAAGACTGCCTGCAAAATGAAAGAGAAAATAACTTGTCAAGAAAACACGATAGATGGGTTTGATTTTGATTTTGCGCTTGCACTTGCACTTGAAAATTTTCGCCTTACTTAATTCACAGTGTACTAGTTGTCCTCAAACTAAAAACCCCAAACGGTCTATACCATTTGGGGTTTTGATTCTTCTGTAAAAAGAGAAGCGGTAAATCAGTATTCGTCTTCGTTGAAGAAGAAATCATCCTTTCGAGGGTAATCGAGCCAGATGTCTTCTATTCCGTCGTAAATTTCTCCCTCATCTTCAATTTGTTGGAGGTTTTCAATAACCTCTAAAGGTGCGCCAGAGCGGATTGCGTAATCGAGTAATTCGTCCCGCGTTGCAGGCCAAGGGGCATCCTCTAAATTGGAAGCTAACTCTAATGTCCAATACATAAAATTAAATTAAATATGTTGTAAAAGTATTGTCGAAACTTTGAGAATAATAAAAGGCTTTATCAAGGTCTTTTATCAATTTCCCTTATTTTCGGCAAATGTAAAAAAAATTAGGCAAACGATCCAGTGAAAAATCACATATGAATTGCCTTAATAATGCTCTTTTAAGATTTTTTGTGGAAAGAAGCAAGATTTAAGGGCGATTTTCCTGTTTTTTAGGAGAATTTTAAGAAAAAATAGATGGTTTTGCCTTGTTTTTAGTGTAAAATTCTCCTTCAGAATGCTAAAAACCTTTCTAAAAAACAACGCTTTCCCGCTAGCCGACAGTTTTTTTCGATTTTTAATGGATTTTTACACGCAACTATCTCTTTTTTTATCGTTTTAATAAAGAAGTTGTTTAAAAACTCCAAAATTGCTTGCGAACTGATAAAACTATCCAACTCATCACCTTTTTTTTCGTCCATAGCGCGGCTATGCACTCAAAAAAGAGGTTCGATTTGAAAAATTTTCTCTAGTTCTCAGCTGCTTTTCGAATTATTAAACAACTTCATAGTTAACCTAAGTAGGTGTTCAAAATAATTAATGACCTCGGTCATAAGCTATCATTATTTTGTCCACGTACTTACCTACTTTCTGCTGAGTCAGTCGTATGAAATTCAAACTTTTACTTCCTTTTTGCTGCTTATTGTTCTTGGGATTTCAGGTGACTGGACAGGAGGGAGAACTGTCTAATCTACGTAAACAAATACTTTCCTTAACCTCCAATCAAACAATTTATAGCCTCGATTCACTGACGATTATTCCAAGTTCTGTTAGCCTAAAAGAATATCCACTTGGAAAAACAATCGATGCAACACATTTTCAGATAATAAAAAATCAACTTCATCTTACCGATACCCTTTTTCTAAATCAGAAAACCAAAATAGTTACCGCTACCTATCGAGTGTTACCTTATAATTTGTATAAGAATTTTGCACGTTTAGATACGACCAAAATAGGGGCTAAAGCCAATGGAGATTATATCGGTTTTACCATCAATCCATACGAGAATGAAGAAGAGATTATAAAGTTTAAAGGATTGGATTATAACGGAAGTTTTGCGCGAGGAATCTCTTTTGGTAATAGTCAAAATTTAGTACTCAATTCTAGTTTTAATTTACAATTAGCAGGAGAGCTTGGCGATGATATCGAAATCTTAGCCGCCATCACAGATAATAGTATTCCGCTCCAACCCGAAGGGAATACACAACAACTTCAGGAGTTTGATAAAATATTTATTCAGTTAAAAAAGAAAGAAAATGTCCTGATCGCTGGTGACTACGAATTGAATCGGCCTGATAGTTATTTTATGAATTATTATAAAAAACTACAAGGAGCCACCTTTCGAAATGAACTAAGTCCTTTCAAAGATGCGACCTTGCGTTCACGGGCCAGTGTCGCCGTAGCTAGGGGTAAATTTGCACGAAACAATCTTCCCAGCGAAGAAGGCAATCAAGGCCCTTATCGACTGCAAGGTAATCAAGGAGAACAATTTATTATTGCATTAGCTGGTACTGAAAAAGTTTTTTTTGATGGCAAATTGTTAACACGTGGACTGGAAGAGGATTATGTGATCGATTACAATCGGGCAGATATTGTTTTTACCAATAAAATTCTAATTACTAAAGATAGTCGGATTATTGTAGAATTTGAATATGCCGATCAGCAGTATTTGCGTTCTATGTATGCGTTTGATACAGAATTGAATTATAAAAAATGGCGATTGCATTTTAATCTTTTTTCTGAACAAGATAGCCGTAATTCTACTGGACTACAAGAACTCGACTCCATACAACAAACCTTATTGAATGCAGTAGGTGATAATGTGGGAGATGCACTTGCACCTTCCCAACGACGAACCGAAGAATTTAATGAATTTCGGATTCAATACGAAATGATAGATACCCAAGTTTTGATCAATAATAGTTTTGTTAATTTTGAAATACTACAGTTTAGCACCAATCCAGATAGTGCTATTTATACCGCTAGTTTTACCGATGTAGGAGCCGGACAAGGAAATTATCTATTAGATCCTAATACCTCACAAAATGGTAGAGTCTTTATTTGGATTTCGCCGGATGCCAATGGAAATCCGCTCGGAAATTTTGAACCAGTTATCCGATTAGTAGCACCGACACAAAGACAAATGTATAGCTTTGGAGCAGATTATGAACTAAATAAAAATGGTCGTATTCAAACGGAAATCGCTTTAAGTCGCAATGACCTAAATCGATTTTCTGACATTGGAGATGAAGACGATGCTGGAGTAGCAGCTTTTACAAGTTATCAACAAGAATTCCCTTTAAAAAAGAAATGGAACCTAGCGACTAAGGTTGATTATGAGTTTACTCAAAAACGATTTCAATCGCTAAATCCTTATCGGAAAGCAGAGTTTACAAGAGACTGGAACCTCGCTAATAATCGCAATGAAATTCTAAATGTTGCACGAGAAAATGAGCATATTGCTCGCGCAGAAGTTTCGCTTTTAAAAAATGATTTAGGTAGGCTGACCTACCAGTTTAGTAGTTTTTTAAGAGGAGATATTTATACTGGACAAAAACATTTTACACAATTAAAAGTTGATCGAAATAATTGGAAAGTTGATGCCCAAATAAACTGGTTGCAAGTAGATAGTGATCGAGAAGATAGCCGATTTTTAAGACCCAAATTAGATATAGCTAAAAGTTTTCCCAAATTAGGTGGCGTTATTTTAGGTGCCTATGGAGAACAAGAAAAAAATGAGCGATTTTCTAGTGGTGCAGACACGTTAAGTGCCGTTAGTTTCTATTATAATCTTTATCGTTTTTATCTGAA
Source organism: uncultured Saprospiraceae bacterium (assembly GCA_937995675.1). Classification (GTDB taxonomy): domain Bacteria; phylum Bacteroidota; class Bacteroidia; order Chitinophagales; family Saprospiraceae; genus JALZUU01. The sequence goes on along the minus strand of CALKJE010000373.1, from coordinate 9,165 downwards.
GACACCAGAAGAAAAAAAGTTTACGCTAGGAACTAATTATACGCAACGATACGATTATGCGCCGACGGGCAAAGGCTTTAGTGAGAATACCGTAGCGGATGAATTTAATATAAATGGAAGTTGGACGGAAGGAAAAGTTTCTCGTTTAAGTTGGAATTTTACGTATCGTCAACTAAGAATCACAGACGATCAACTGACTACACAAACACCGCAGAATGCTTCATTAGGAAGATTGGACCATCGACTGACTCTCTGGAAAGGAGCCGTTCGTTCTACCACCAATTACGAAATCGGTTCTGGACAAGAACCTCGGATTGCCTATAATTATCTGCCAGTTAATCCAGGTGATGGTGTTTTCTTTTGGGATGAAACGCTGGATTTTAATGAGGATGGTGTCCCGCAAGTAAACGAGATTCGGGAAGAGGCTTTTGCAGGGGAAGGAAATATTATTCGCGTAACACTTTTTACCAATGAATTTATTCGAACCAATAATGTCACGTTTAACGAAAGTTTACAAACCAGTTTAAAACGAGTATTTAAAGCCAAGAAAGGAATTCAAAAATGGTTAGGTAAATTTTCTACACAGTCTACCGTTCGAGTGGTTCGTCGAACTAGAGAAGCAGAGGGTGTTTCTGCTTATAATCCATTCCAAAATAATATTCCTGATACGGCTTTGGTAGCGGTAAATTCAAACGTTCGAAATATCTTGTTTTTTAATCGTGGAGGTCAAAAATATGATTTGCAAATCGGGCAAACAACTGCGCGTAATAAGATTGTGCTTACCAGCGGATTTCAAACGCGTCGTAATGATGAACAATTTTTTCGAAGTCGATGGAATATCAACAAAAGTATTAGTACACAATTTGAAGTAGCTAAGGGCTTAAATTTAAGTGATAGTGAATTTTTTGAAAACCAAGATTATGTTATTAATTTTTTTAGAACACGTCCGCAACTAACCTTACAACCCTCAAATAATTTTAGGACGATTCTCTCTTATGAATTTAAAGAAAGTAATAACGATTCACCCACTAAAGAACAAGCCATTAAACATGATTTTTCACTCGAAACAACTTTTAACCAAAACACTGCAACTTCTATCCGGTCTCGGTTGTCTTTTGTTAACGTACGGTTTGATGGAGAACGTAATACACCACTAGAATTTGCGATTCTTGAAACTTTAAAAGACGGTAAAAATTACCTTTGGTCATTATCATTAGATCGCCGTTTATCCAAAAACATTCTGATGAGTATTAGCTACGAAGGTAGAAAAACAGGTATCGCCAACACCGTACACATCGGTCGTGCACAAGTCCGAGCGACCTTTTAAAGATAAATTTAGACCAACAACTAATAAGAGCCGACAAATAAGGATTTTTCTATTTTGATTAAGACGATCCTTTATTATCTTTGTTGTCTAGGTTATTGTCAAATATTTATTGATAATCAACGAAGTTTTTAACTATAAAAAACCATCACTATGCGCGTAATTTTAGCTTTTAGTTTTATCCTTTTCCTCAACCTTACGGTATCTGGACAATCATTTTGGAAGTCCATCAATCAAGAGGATTTACCAGAGCATCTGGAACAGAGCATAACGCCTGATCATTTTTCAACTTTTCAACTGGATTTTAATCAATTCCAAGAATCTCTAGTCAATACACCTTGGGAAGATCTGACCAATTCCGCTGCCGCTGGTAAGGTGATTTATTTACCAATGCCTAATGGTGAGTTGGCTCAGTTTAAAATCTGGGAAACCAGTATCTTTCAACCAATTACTGCTGCCCGTTATCCTCAACTTCGTTCTTATCGTGGAGTGGGATTGGATAATACAGGTGCTGCAGTTAGAATAGCTATTTCTCCTAAAGGCGTACATCTAGGAATTCATTCACCAGATGGAGATATATACGTAGATCCATATGCCAATGGAAATACTGAATTATATATTAGTTACTATACAAAAGATGATATGACAGGAGGCCAACCTGCGGCTTGTGGTTTTACTTCTTTTGAAGAAGAGTTTACTCCTGAAAATTTGAATAATCAACTGAACGATAATTCGCAAGTGAGTACCAATACGGCTGGTGGACCAGTTGAGATGCGAGAGTTTTTGGTAGCTTTAAGTTGCTCAGGAGAATTTGCACAAGGACATGGTGGAACGGTAGAAAGTGTTTTAGCAGATTACCAAATTGCCATGAACCGATTAAATTTAATCTATGAGCAAAATTTAGCAACCCGTTTTTCTTTAATTGATGGTTTAGAAGCAGTTCTTTACCTAGACCCAGATACGGATCCGTTTTCTAATGGTACAGTTGGTACTTCTATGTTGATAGAAAATGCGACCAATCTAAACCTAATTATGGGAGAAGATAATTTTGATGTAGGCCACGTATTTACAGGTGGTTGTTCAGATGTAGGTGGAGTAGCAAGTGGTCAGATTTGTGGAGAATTTAAAGGAGCAGGTGTAACTTGTCATGGGAATCCTAACGTTACAGTTGTTACCGCTAATATTATGGCGCACGAGATAGGTCATCAATTATCTGCTGGACATACGTGGAACGGTTGTAATCCTTCTATTGGTCAATACGCATCAGGTTCTGCTTGGGAACCAGGTAGCGGTACCACGATCATGTCCTATGCTGGGGCTTGTGGAAATGAAAATAATGTAGATGGAGGAGGAGATGAATACTTTCACGGAGGAACAATCGACCAGATGTCTAATTATATTCGTAATGGTTCTGCTACTTGTGGAGGTAACGTCATTACCGATAATAACTTTCCAGATGTTACGGCATTGGTAGAGGATGATTTTTTTATTCCAATCAGTACGCCTTTTGAGTTGGAGGTGGTGGCCGAGGATATGGATGGCGATCAACTTACTTATTGTTGGGAACAACGAGACTTAGGTCCTTACGGAAACTTAGGGTTTCCAGAATTAAATGCACCGCTATTTAGATCCTATCCTCCGAACTCTTCACCAAAAAGAATCTTTCCAACGATGCAAACAATCGTTCAAGGAGGAATGGATCGAAGAGAAATATTACCAACGTATTCTCGAGATTTGAATTTTTCTTGTACCGTTCGAGATAACAATCCATTGATTGGTGGAGTGACACAAGCATATGTTAGCTTTCGATCTACCGAGCAGGCAGGACCGTTTCTAGTTAGTTATCCAAATGGTTCTGATAACTTGGAGGTTGGTAGTTTTCAAGAAATTCTTTGGGATGTAGCAAATACAGATCAAAGCCCCGTTAACTGTAAACGGGTGGATTTACTCTTGTCATTGGATGGTGGATTTACTTATCCAATTACTTTGGCAGAGGATGTGGTAAACGACGGTGATTATGGAATCATCATTCCAGATGAAGTTTCTAGCACTGCTCGAATTATGGTACGTGCTGCAGATAATATCTTCTTCGATATTTCTAATACTGATTTTAGCATTGTTCCTCCTTCCGCTCCAGGATATTCTTTATTACCTTCAGAAGAGGAAATCGTTATTTGTCCACCTGCTACGCAGTCAATTACGTTGACCACTGAAAGTTTAGTGAATTTTGCCGAGCCGATTAGTTTTTCTGTGAGCGACTTACCAGCTGGTGCTACTGCTGACTTTTCTGCTACTACGATTATGCCAGGAGAGACAACTACCCTTAATTTAGATCTAACGAACCTTGCTGGATTTGGTAGTGGTGAATTTAAAATTACCGCTACGGCAAACGGCTTAGAAGCAAAAGAACGAATTATTGAATATATCGCCATTGACAATGATTTTTCTGCTTTGGTATTAAATGGCCCAATCAACGGATCTACCGGAATTGGAGGTGCACCTACTTATAGCTGGGTAGATATTCCTAATGCAGATAGTTATGAAATCCAGATCGCTAAAAATCCAAACTTTGTTAATGCTGGTATAGTCGAATCTGTTGACGGAATTATTGGAGCAGTTTATGATGCCGGTGTACAATTAGAAAAAGGACGTCCTTATTACTGGCGAGTTCGTCCAGTAAATCTTTGTGGACCAGGACCTTATTCTACCACTTATGCTTTCTTTACGGAAGTACAATCTTGTGGTGAGTTTTCGGCAACAGATATCCCGATCTCAATTCCTGATGGAACCGCATCGAATACGTCTGTTACTTCAGTGATTAATGTAGCAGATGGTGCGAATATCAATGATTTTAATATCACAAGTTTAGTGGGAGATTATGATTTTATCAAACATATTGATGTGAGATTATCAAGCCCTGCTGGAACGAGTGTCCTATTATTTGAGGACTTACCTTGTACCGGAATTCCATTTGATCTTAAACTAGATGATGATTCAGCTGAATTACTTCCTTGTCCACCTAATACAGGAGAAGCTTATAAAGTTCAAGATGCAGAAGGGTTAGCTAAATTCAATGGAGAAAATAGTGCAGGAGATTGGACGTTGACAATTGAAGTGATTAATAATTTTGGAGAAGGTGGAACGCTAGATGCTTGGAGCTTTGAGATCTGTGGTAATTTATCGCCTAACAATCCAGTTTTGGTAAACAATGAAATGTTGGAAGTTCCAGTTGCTTCTTCTAATCCAATTCAATTTACTTCATTACTGTCGGAAGATATAGATAATGGACCAGAAGAACTAAGATATACGATTGTGGAAGCACCGACGAAAGGACGATTATTCAGAAATAATACACCTCTTCTAGCAGGTTCGGCTTTTACACAACAACAGATTTATAACTCTTCTATCTTTTATCAACATGATGGAACAGAAGAAGAAACAGATGCTTTTACTTTCACGGTTAGTGATGGAACAGGTGGATGGTTAGGAACACCAGTTTATAATATTAACATCACGGATAATGCGGTCGTTGGTACTAGCGAAGCAGAAGCGGATCAGACAATTGGTTTGTATCCAAACCCAGCAAGTGATCTAGTTAATATTACTTTTAAAGCTCCTTTAGAGAATGTCCAACTTCGAATTTATAATATTCAAGGGCAAAAAATTCAAGAGCAAGAACTAGAAACTATTGGTGTAAATCACCGAGAAACGCTAAATACAGCAAGGATTCCTAATGGTATCTATTTCTTAGAGGTACAATCTGATACAGGCCGAGTAGTCAAAAAAATGACGATTCAGCGATAGATTCAACCTATTATTGTCTAAAACCGAATTGAATACTTCATTCAATTCGGTTTTTTTTTTGTGAATGGTCAAAGTGTTTGTTATATTGGCCGAACGACGAGTTCTACACGTTGTACCCAATTTCCCGTCCCAAAACGATACTAGAGAAAGCTATTTTGCTGATTATCAGAGGTGAAAACACTTACCTTTTGATTGCCTGCTGGATAGTGGCACCGGTTTTGCAAGTAATAAGTGTTAGATTTAGCTAATGAAGCTGATTAGAGTTTCTCAAAAGAGACGAAGATAAGTGCTTGGTTATCAGAACAATGCAAATTTTGAGCTTCGTCCCGAACGCTTTCGGGACGATATCGATAAATTTGTGAAGTACTGATAATCAATGATTTTTCTGTAGTCATTTTGTATTAACTTTAAACAGCTTCAATATCAAGTTAGCAAAAATGAGAACCAAATAGCCCTAATTAAGTTTTGAATATGGAAAGTATTAAAGTGTTGATTGCAGATGATCACCAGTTATTTATCGCAGGGATTAAATCGATCTTGTCTGATAACGAAGATCAGAAATGCGAAATAGTCGGAATAGCGCATAACGGTGAAGAGGTGCTTACCATGCTAAAAGAAAAAGAAACTGATTTATTGATTCTTGACCTTAATATGCCTGAAAAAGATGGTCTCGATGTGATCAATGTTATTCGTTCCCAAAATAAAGAACTTAGAATTTTAGTCCTAACCGTATACGATGAGTCAAAAATCGTAAAATCTGCCTTCAAATCTGGAGTAGATGGATATATCCTCAAAAATGTTGGAATGGACGAACTCTGGAAAGCCATCGGAGAAGTGATGGAAGGACGTACTTTCCTAGGCAAAGGTGTTAGACTTAATACAACACTTGAAGAAATTAAAAGAAAAATTGAAGACCAATCTCGTTTTCCTTCAGAAGACAAGTTTATCAAAAAATATAATCTCACCAAACGAGAATTAGAAATCCTTAAACTCATCACGCACGCACTCAGCAACAAAGAAATAGGCAAGGTTTTGTACATTAGTGACCAAACAGTCAGTGTACACCGAAAAAACATTATGCGTAAACTAGGCGTAAGTAATACCGCCGGACTCATTAAGCTAGCTTACGATAATAGCTTGGTTTAGAATACTTTAAGTATTGTTTATGTTTTAATATATTGCTTAATTTTTGAGTAATTTTTAATATATTTCTTTTCTAATTTTAAAAAATACCATAAATAGGGTAGGAATAGAACGATTGGATGACGTATATTTGCTCTTGTAAACAGTTTAAAAGTACTGTGAGGACATATATAGCAAAAACCGATTTAAGTATTTAACAACCAATTTTTGGTTATCCCATGAACTGCGATATTTATTGAATTCTTTTCAATATTTTGAAATTATCAGTAATTGAATCTATATCACTGATTTTTTTATAAATATTCTCTTTCCTGATTGCACATCGCAGATTCTTAATAATGTTAAACTTTCGAAATCAACACCCTGATTTCAAAAATTTGCATCGGTAATATCTATATACCCATAGCAAAGAAACACTAGACATACGATTAATCCCCGTATGATATCTATATTAACATTTTGTGCAACAAATTATAATCACATGAACAAAGAGAATTTTACACACCATTTTGTGTCTAATCCATCGTGCAGGACCACAATCCTCCCTCGTACTGCACTAATACCCAAGCCTGTTTTCACTGGCCTGGTCTCCTTATTTTATGATTTGTTGGAAATGTTACATTTAAGAAATAATACTAATTAATTAGTAGTAAATTTTAATTGTAGCGGTAGTTTCCCATGAATAGTTTTCCCTTGCGAAAATTTGTAAAGCACATATTTTTGCAAAACCAATTGTTAAAAATTACCAAAGAACTACTGTTATATTTTGCTTTGCTATTATGGTTTGTCGCGCCTTTAAGGCGCGACTACCATAATTTTTTTACTAAACCTTTAAAAATTAACAAATTGATTATCAAGGCTTTACAATTTATTAAATCCCCCTTGTTTCGATTTGACTCCATCTTGGCAGTCTTCCTATTTTGCAGTTTTTGCTGCCAGGTAGAGGCACAACCTAATTTCTTCTTTACCAGTCCACCAGAAACGATTGATGTAAATGATGAATTTCAAGTTTCGCTTCGTGCTACTAATTTTGTGGAGGTAGCTGGTCTCCAGTTTTCCTTAAATTGGGATGCTGAAAAAGTAGAATTCCAAGATATTACGCCATCGTTTCCAACGCAAAGTGTTTCTTTCAACACCACAAATGCTCCTAATGGGGTGATTGCTGGTTTTTGGAACGATAGCTTTACATACTCAGAACCGGATAGTACAGTACTTTTTGTACTAAACTTTAAAGCTTTAGCCGACGGACCACTTAACCTTGAGTTTGTAGATTCGCCAGTTACTACTTTGGTGATTTATCACTTAGATGGGCAAGTATTTGAAGTACCTATTATGTATAATGGCGATGGAGATGCGTGTGTTGGCATTAAAACTAGTACCTTTGCCACCGATTTTGAAGATTCTCCGATTTTTTACCAGAATAATCCAAACCCCTTTTCTAAAACCACGTATATACCGTTTGAATTGACTAATTCTGAATTAGTTACGATAAAAATCTTCGGATTAACCGGAGAAGAAATTTACCAGTACAGCAACCGATATAGTGAGGGAACTCACCGTATCAAAATTAACTCTGAAGTCTTTCCTAGTCTAGGTACTTATATGTATCAGATTTCGACTGGCACTACTTCGACGATAAAAAAAATGATTTTAGCCAGATAATTGTCTAACATCTTAAATTCCAAGGATCGATGTTTAAAAAAATTACGCTTTTTCTCGCGCTAGGGCTCGTGCTCCTGGGTTTTAATGTAAATTCCCAAACTACACGCTTCATTGTCAATCCCGCTACCAGTACGCTGGAAATCGGGGATACGCTCGTCGTAGCGGTAACGTCCCAGGACTTTACCGACGTCATCGCGTTCACTTACTCCATGAATTGGGACCCTAATGTCCTTGAATTTGTGGCTGGTGATGACCAGATTGTACCAGTGAATATTCCTCCTGCTTTATTCTCAGGAACGAATATGGCCAACATCGGTAACCTTACCTTTGGTTGGAATGATCCATTTCTAGCTCCTAAGTCGGTGGATGATGATCTCGTTTTATTCGAAATCGTTCGCTTTACCGCTATTGGCGCCGGAACTTCCGCGATCAACCTATCTGGAATGCCCGCTGCTGCCAATATCGTAACAACGACCAGCGATGAAACACCTTTATTTACCAATGCCTCTGTAACTGTAACAGATCCAAATGCACCAACACCAGGTGAATTTGAGTGTATGTTTGATGATTTTGGATTGGCAATTCTTGCAGATTCTGCTGCTACAGGTGAGCAGTTATGCTTGGATGTAAATATGTGTAACGGAGATAGCCTTGTCTCTTTTCAATATTCTTTGGATTTTGATCCAGCGATTTTGCAGTTTGACTCGATCACAAACATCAACCTTCCAGATCCAGGAAGTGTTTTCGAAAATTCAAATAACACGGACGGTTGGGTATTTACCTTCTGGACAGATACCCTGAATATGGGAATCGATATTCCAGATACGCTGATTTACGAACTTTGCTTCACCGTCATTGGTGCAGGTGGTGAAATGGATACCGTGAGTATCGTAGGTACTCCCGGTATTATTGAAGCAACCAAATCTTCTAATCCCGGTGTTAATATCGGAATGGAAGTTCAAAATGCACCTGTCGTAGTTAGTGGTAATAGCGGAAGTGCCGTTACGGTCGTTGCTGCTGATGTGGAAGGTAGTCCTGGAGATACAGTTTGTGTAGCCGTCACCGCCCAAAATTTTGACGACGTCACCTCCTTTCAATATACTTTTAATTTCGATGAAACGATTTTAGAATATGTAGACCATCGAAACTTCAACCCGAATATTCCTAACCTAAGCGCTGCAATCAATGATACGCCGATGTTTTCGGATACCGGAGCCATCTTAGTGGTATAC
>CALKJE010000372.1 GCA_937995675.1 uncultured Saprospiraceae bacterium | reverse complement strand
TGAAGATAACGGAGTAAAGATTGTTACTGATTTAAAAAGCTTCTTATATCTCTGTAATACAACCTTAGAATTTTCAGGTGGACTGGAAGGAAAAGGTTTTTACTTTAATAATCCAAATGCAGCACGAGAGTGCGGATGCGGTGAAAGTTTTGCAGTGTAGTAGTATAAGATCCGAATAAAAAGCAAAAGCCCGAAGCGATTATTTCGCTTCGGGCTTTTTTTATTTCTAAGAATAAGAAGTTTTATTTCTTTCTCTTCTTTTTATTTTTGGTAGCATTTCCATAGTTTCCAAATAATCCTCCAATTCTTAATCCAATTGAAAAAGCATTATTATCATATCCTATTATGTCCCCTCCTCTTAGTTCCTCATCAAAGAAATTGTCGAAGGTCGTACCATTGTCTTCTTGTTTATAGCTTCCACCATAATAATGATAGCCAATATAAATATCGAATGCAGCTCGATTAGATAAAATCCATTGCTTGCCAAGTTCAATTCCAATATGTGCAGAAGAACGAGTCCAGGTAGTTTTACGTTGAACACCTTGAAAATCAAATCGCTCTCTTTTTTCTACTGTATGAACATAACCGGCTAATAATCTAAAATAACCACCTGCTGAAATATGCTTAGGCCGATAGCCATCTCCTTTAAAAACAGAACCAATTTTCAACTTATATCCGGCCGAAAATCCGATCCCAGACAAAGCAGTATCATCTCTTTTAATTCCTAATCCTGGAATCTTCAGACTAAATTCAAGACTTGAGGAAGGATCTATCACTCGCTCATAAGTCAGAATCGTAAAGCCGACATTGATAGCCGTAAAATTGAGTTTGATATTTTGATTGCGGTCATCTACAAAATAAGCGCGTTCTTGATTAGGTCCTTCTTCTTTAATTTTTTCTCCGTAGGAAAATTTAATCTCTCGGATTAAGGAGCGATCCATTACAAAAACAACACCTTCGACGTCTCGGTAATCTACATATTTGATTTCCGTATCAGAGACTTCCTTGATGATGACTTTTATTTTTTTACCATCTTTCTTGGTAATCACATCTTGGGCGAAGAGATTCCCCGAACCAAGGAGGCAACAAATGCAGGTAATAAAAATTACCAGAAAATCCTTTTTAAAATTCATAGCTAAAAGTTTATATAAAGTTAAGTAATCCAATTATGTTATGTGACGGCTGATTTGCGTACAACCCTATGTAATATTCGAGGAAACCATCTTTTTAAGTAAACTGCTAATCGTTCTTTTCCTCCAATATAGGTTTCAAAATCACCTCGATTTATCCCCTTGATAATCCGTTGCGCACATTCATTTGCAGACATTCCATTTTCCTGCGCTTGATCCATTGTTTGTTGTGCTGCACCACTACCCGTTAGTGCATTCCGTGAAATATCGGTACGAATAAAACCTGGGCAAACCAAAGTTACCCCAACATTATCATCTTCATGTTCAAGACGTAAAGCATCAAAAAAGCCATGTAAAGCATGCTTAGCACCACAATATCCAGCTCGTAAGGGAGAAGCAAATTTACCCATCAGACTCGTAACTACCGTATAATGACCAGATTTTTGCCTGATAAATACAGGTAATACTGCCTTACTCAAAGCTACCGTCCCCAAAAAATCAATATCCATTAAACGTTCGTATACCTCCATTTTAGTATCCATAATCAAGGAACGTTGTGAGATTCCGCCATTATTCACCAAATAATCAATCCGATCAAAATGATTCAATGCCTTTTCGACTTTATCCTCCATTTCGTGATACTGCTCTAGATCAAGTGGTAAAACCAAACAGTCCTCGTCTGACATTTTTAATTTTGCCTTTACTCGTTCTAGTTCCGCTTGACGTCGCGATGATAGAATAAGTCGGGCACCAAGTTTAGCAAATTCCTCTGCTAATGCTTCTCCAATTCCAGAGGATGCTCCCGTAATCCACACTACTTTCTCTTTAAAATTCATTAAGAATATTTTACATTAAAGTATAAAAAATCATTTGATAGACAGATTTTTACGGCAAAATACAATAAAATCGTCTTCTGGCATTCTATTTGTTTAGTAAATGTTGTTGCCAATAGAGTTCCATGCTCAAACCCTCCCCGCAACAAATTCCCCTTGTAAATTGAAGTTGTTATTTTATCACTATATTTCTTTAATTTTTTTTTAAATTTCTAAATCCATGACATGAAAAGACTAGAAAAACTCCAATGTGAGCTTCCAAATTCATCCGTATTAAATCGACATCAGTCGATTAGCCTTAAAGGAGGCGGTGACAAAAGAAAGGATCGTCCTTCTGATGTAATCTCTTCCAAGTTATCTAAAACAGCTACTCTATCAGTAACTGTTCAGAATTCTTGGGGCGGCTAAACTTAGCTAGGATGAAGATGTGAATCTTCAAAAAAAATAACGAATTAGTACGATTTTGTGCTAATTCGTTTTTTTTAGCACACTACTTGCTTTAGATAGTATCTAATAAGCTAAAAAACCAATAATTCTTCCTTAATGAAAGACTTTATCATTAGAATTTTTCTCATTGGTACATTTCTAATAGCACAGCTATCTTTCCTCAGCGCTAACCAGCAACCATATGATATGGATAGTCTGAAGGTTGTACTTATGCATGCAACAGAAGACAAATCTACCGAAAGTCTACTTCGGATGGCTGCACGAACTTCTCACAAAGATTTTAATACAGCACTCGCCTATATATATATTGCTCGCGATCAAGCGGCTAAAGCCGAAAACAAAAAAGATTTATTCAATATTAATAGAGAATTGGGATTTGTTTTCGAAGAAAACAACCATTTACAAAATGCGCTTAATAGCTATAATACCTGTATGGATATCGCACAGGATTTGGCAGATAATGGACTAAAATTAACCATCTATACCGATTTGGCAATTGTTTATGAAAAAATGAGCAAATATGCTATTGCCAAAAATTATCACCTCAAAGCAATTGATTTGGCCGAAAGAGAAGATGATATTGAAACGGTGGAAAATGGGTATCATGGTTTAGGCTCTCTCTACGAAACGGTAGGCGAATATGAAAAGGCGATTGATTATTATCTAAAATCACTCAATATAGCCGAATCCCGTAAATCAACCGAAGGGATGGTCATTACCC
>CALKJE010000371.1 GCA_937995675.1 uncultured Saprospiraceae bacterium | reverse complement strand
ACTTCGTATTTAAGCGGCATTTTAGGAGACAATAATTTAAGTCCCTTTGGCAAATTAATCGTCACGCTACCCCTTCGTTTTTCATCAGAATTATTAACAATGGTAACTGGCAATTTCAAAGTATCACCAACACTCAAGAAGGCAGGCATCGTAGCATTTACAGATAATTCTTTTTGGGTAAATATTTTTTTCTGGTGATAACCCGGCTGTCCATGCGCAGAAATTCCTTCTACGGCAATGGCAAAACTAGTAAGCGCATCCGAGGTAAAAGTCGTAAAACTTGCTTCTCCATTTGCATCGGTTTGTACAACTGGATTCCAGTAAATTGTATTTCTAAAATCGGTACGTTTTTCTGGATTATTATTATCGTAAATCGGTTGATAAAACTGACTCGGTTGATCCTTCTTACGAGCTTTCGAACGAATATAGGTATAAGCGTAATTCTTATACTTTTTCTGTTGAATCGATTTTAAATTTTCATTATAATAAGTTCTATTTTTTGTGGTAATCATCACCACTCCATTCGCTCCTTGACTTCCATACATCGCCGTAGCAGACAAACCTTTGATGACAGAAACACTTTCGATTTCTTCCGTATTCAAGTTGTCAATAATCGTACTTTTTCCATCCGCATTCTTAATCACGATCCCATCTACCACAAACACCGGTTCACTCCCACTCATCGTACTCGTTCCTCTGATAGAGACTTGTTTATTTCCATCTGCACGCCCAGAATTTTCTTCAATCCTGACACCAGCCACCTTACTAGCCAACGCATTCACCGCCCCGATATCTATGATATCTCTTGGTTCAACCACAGAAACTACAAGTCCCGCTGCTGCCCGATCTATACCAACGCCATAACCAGCGACCACAACTTCGCTAAGTTGCACTCCTTCCTCCATTGCTAATTCAAAGACACCACCTTCTTCCTCAATAATTTCTGGCACTGGCATCTTTAATCCATTCGCGTCTAGCTTTTTTAAATTTGCTTTATTTTTGGCAATAGGTCTTGAGGAATTTTGGGTAAAAGCAGTAGGATTTAAATTAATTTTCACGGGCTTATTATTATCCTGATAAGCCATCAAGTGATGATAATTATTTTCCAATAACAAAAATCGAAAATTCCCATTCTCATCCGTTTTCATCCGAATGATTTCGGTTTGTCGACTATTTACTAATAATATTTCTGCTTGGATTCCTTTTCCTTTTGTATCGGTAATCGTTCCAGTTTGCCAATCGCCTCGCTCTGGCGGACTCGCTGCATCTGCTATATTCAACACTGGTTCTTCTAAATAAGATCGCCAGCCATGCGTCATCATCACCAAATCCAGATGCGCGAATCGTTCAGATTCTTTATCATCAAAATAATAATTAGGCTCATGAATTTTTCCTTCGAGTTCACTGGTCAAAAGTAAATTAGCTAGAATATTTCCTTGCTTATCATCGGCCACATTATTGATCTTTTCATCGGTAATTCCAACGGAAAGATTGGCAGGAACAGGGTTATTATTAGAATCCGTAGTTCTTAGCGTAACGAACATTTTTTCCCGATTTTGATATCGGTCTTTATCCGTTTCTATTTCGATATTTAAATGTCGATTGGGATGAAAAAAGACCAGGCGTTCGGCTAATTTTCTCCACCTATTATTTTCAATAACAACATTATGAATACCCATAGAAAATTCCGCAATTGGGAGGTCTAATTGGTTTTTTCCTTTTTTTATTTTTTTATTTTTCTGAAAAATAGTTGCTCCGTTTTTAACTACGCTGATGCGAACTTCTTTTTCGGAATTGGCCAAAATTTCAAAAGATTGTTTTTCACTTAAATAATAGAGGTGGACTCCTTCGTTCGCCATCCCAATTACTGGATAGGTCTTTTTTGATTGATAAGGTTTCGTAATTTTTGCGGAGTATTTTCGTCCTTTTTCAGGAATAAAATTGACCATTCCCATTCCATCATGACTACTAGTAAAAGTCGCTATCTCACGATCCTTCTCATCTAAGATTATTCCACTAACATCCACGGGTTTTCCAAATTCATTGACCGCCTTAAATCCGAATCTCGAATCTTGTCCTTCAAGTGCTTGTCCACCTTCTGGCAAAAACTGCAGATCCGTTTCATCTCGAATAATCGGAATACTTCGACTGATGGATTCTACTTGATCTCGATAGTTTATATTCACCAATAACAACGCATCTGTACTCTTCAATTTTTCAGGTAACCGACCGACAACCAAGGCTTTACCTGCTTCATCTGTCAGCATTTTATCAGTCGCGATGGTCTTTCCATCGACTACCGTCCGATAGACTATTTCGGTATTTGATAGCGGATTATTTTCTAAATCATTCGCTGTAAAATCTGCCTGAAATTTATCTCCTTCTCCATAAGCAGTCTTTTCCAAATCTAAGGTTAAAAGAATATTTGGGGTCACTACATTTTGTACAATCAGCTCTTTTGTAAAAGCAAATTCACTCCCCTGCTGTTCCATCCATCGCGTATAAACCTTTAGCGTATAACGACCACCTGGTGTCCCATCCGCCAAGGTAAATTGATAATAAGTATAGCCATCCTCGACTGTCAAAACCGCTTGTTCCATAACATCCCCTCTTGGTGAAATTAATTCCGCATAGGCTATTTCACTAAGACTTGAAATCTTATTTTCTCCATTCACCACATAGGCTTTAAACCAAATAGTTTCTCCCGGAAAATAAAGCGGCCGATCGGTTTGTGCATAGATTTTCTCTATCAATCCCGACGGTTCAAAGGAAGATTGACCAGCATTAAAACTCATCAAACACCAAACTAATAACAAGAGTATTTTATTCGTTTTCATAATTTTAAATTTAAAGTATACTTCAATGCTTTAGAAATAATATTTCGGTATTTTTTCACCTGAAAAATGAGTGAATAAGATTCGGACAGTTAGCCTGTTTGCAGTATTATATCTCCACCTTCAACGTAATTCCAACTTCCGAATTCATCGGCAAATTAAAATACTGAATGCCCGTTGTTGTATCTAAATCTAAAAAAGTTCGATATGGAGAAAATCCAGAAAACGGCAACCAAGCCACCAAATTATTTCCATAAATTTTCAAACTGATCTTATTAAATATGTTTCCTTCTTCCAAAAATTTATATCCAAGAAAAACATGACTTAAAGACAAAAAACTAGCATCTTCTATATACGCTTCTCCTACGCCACCCGGACCATATCGTTGCCAACGATTTAGATTACCGAGACCATTAGATTCTCCAAAATTAACAGGTGTTGAATTCATCGTTCCATCCATCTTTACTCCAGAAAAGGTAAAATCTCTAGTTTCCCGTAGGTCTGCGGAGTTTTGGGACAAACCCAAATAATCTAAACTTGCCAAGGTTCCATTCCAAGCATCGCCTCCTTTACTATACGTCAAATTTAATCCTGCAAAGAATCGATTTTTTTCATATTCTAAATTAAATTTTAAACGAAAATCAGGTAACGCATCTCCGATAATTGATGGATTTAAATTCACCATCGGATAACCTCCTTCATCAATGATTAAATCTCCATTTTCATTTCGAAGCCAAGTAGTTCCACGCAAGGCACCAGAGGAATCTCCTTTTTTCAAAACCTGTTGTACCTGTAAATTGCCACCCATAATCACCTCCTCGGTTTCATCTACAAGACCAACTACTTTTGATCTATTTAATTCAAAGATAAGTTGAGCGTTTAAATTTTTTCGATTTCGGTTATAAAAGCTTTTACCGAAGCTCAGATCAATTTCAAAACCTTGCTCACGCAACGTCGCTAAGTTTTCTATTCGAGTATTTTCTAGCGATCCACGGTGTCCGACTACCTCTTTTCGAAGGGAATAATAATATCGAGTCATGAATCTAAGCGAATTGTCAAAAGTAAAAATACTTAGGCCTCCGTTAAAGTTTGTTCGAGTTTCTAATTCCAGATTTTCAGGAGTTGCTAGCTCTGGATAAACAAGATATCTCGTAGAATTAAAAGCACCTAATTCGCTATAATTCCAAGCACGATTTTGATAAAGTAAAGGTTGTTGATAGATAGCGCGATTAAATTCAAGGTTAACTAATAATTCGTTTATAAATTTCACTTCCCGAATTAATTTATCACCTCTAAGTCTGACCGAAATCCCTGGTAAAAAAAACTTTTGCTTGCCATACGAAGAGGAAAGTATTTGATTATAAACTTGAACCTTATCGATTAGATCATTATAATATCCTTCATATTGAAACTGGGTGATAATATCTAGATTATTCCTTTTTAAATTGAGGAACTCTTCCGGACTATTTTCTAATTTATAATCGTAATTTAATTTTTCAAAATTATGACGAGCAATAAGTTTTGTATAAAATCTACTATCTATTCTATATTTTAATTCCAACTGATTTTGCCAATTTGGCGATTGATAATTTTGCTTTAAAGATGGAATATCCCTCACTTGTTTTTGTCCCGGAATAAAACCTATTTTTTGATGACTACCAGAAATATCACTTTGCGCTCTCAGGGACAATTTACTATAACTAAATGTTTGATTCCAAGCAGCTCCAACATTCCATCGAGTCGAAATATTTTGATCTAATGCTTCTTCCAATAAATAAAAAGGATTATCTGCAAAGCCTTCTGCCGCTGTAATATTCTGCATCCTATTCGACTCAAAATCTAAGGGAAATTCTGTCGGTGATTGATAAGCAAATTCATAAATTCTACTGGCCAGTCCATACCGATTAGATTGATCATTTCTATTTCTCCCCCAGGCGCCTTTGAAAGTCAGTTGTCCATCATCAAGCCTTTTATTAAAACTCAACCCTACTCGATTATTTCTATAAGGCTGCACGCCAAATACATCTTTACCTATCTGATTATTCAACCGTAGATAAATGGTCTCATCATCTCTAGTCATTTTAAAATTCAACCCAGTAGTGGATAATAATACAGCAGGAAAAATATCGGGCATAGCGGTTTGAACACCGTTCCCATTAGCATCAAAAATCAATTGTCCTGCTGGATTAGTTGCAGTCTGAATTCCATCATAGCTTAGGTTGGAAAAGGCAGGACCAAAAGCTTGTGGTACAGCAGCATTTGATTCCAACAAGGTAAGATCTCCTGAAGTATTATTACCTCCTGCAAAACGAGTTTGAATAGCTGGCAATCGCTTTTCTGATAGAAATGAAAAACCCATTTTTTGATTAAATCCAATCTGGTATTTCCAAGGTACCTCAGACAATTTAAAAGAGACTTTATCCTCTTCGAATTCAATATCTTTGATCTTCTGAAAATTATTAATTCTATTTTGGGTTTTAAATTTTTGACTAGGACTAGCCTCAATTTTAGCTGAATCTCGATAAGCCTTAATGGCATTTTGATAAGCAGAAGAAGTAATTTTTCTTACTTCAGTTTGTTTGACTTTAATTCTATTTTTTCTATTTCTAAAAGAGCGATCTGTAAGAATTGTTTCGGTGGTTGGATAACCGGTATAAGAAATCACTAAAGTCTCGCCTGGACTACATTCGATGAAATATTTTCCATCAAAATCACTGATCACACCTCGGGCCGTTCCCTTTATCATCACCGTGGCACCAATTAATGGCAAACCATCACTATCTAAAACCACTCCTGACAATGTCTGCTGTCCCGATAAATCATTGACTACCAGGCATAAAAATAGTATTAGCAACCAAGTGCATCTTGTTAGCATTTCCATCTAATTAAATTTAATAGGTTTACCTATTTTAAATTAAGACTGAGCAAATTGTCTCGTCATTTTAGCAAGTATCGACGATATAAGGCAGGAAGATCAAGTATGTCTCTGTCTCTTAAACGAAAAATCATGGTACATTGCTGCCTTAAAGAGAAAATGTCTTTTATTAAACATTTATCAGTACTAGATATTTTTTAGGAAATAAATAAGAACCTATTGATATTCTTCTTGTTGTAATCATTTTATTCCTAGTTGATCAATGATCGATCGAGTTAAGGTAATATTGAATTGTATTATTCATTCGAATCAAAGGATGGTAATAAATAAAAATCAAGGAAACATTATCTCCCCTTTGATCTTGAGATAAAATTGCGGCTTGCTTCAATCGCGATTTAGGGAAGCAAATAGCAAGAAGCAAGTGGCAAATAGCATTCTTTAAGGTACTTTTCTATTGTATACTTAGGGTCTAATTGTAAACTACAGATTTTGATTCGCATTATTCAAAAAAAAAACACTGTGTCACACGATGTCATCATAGTTGGAGGAGGATTAGCTGGTCTAGTGAGCGCGTTGCATCTCTCACAGAAAGGGTTGAAGGTGATTTTGATTGAAAAAAGTGAATATCCAAAACACAAGGTTTGCGGAGAATATATCTCTAATGAAGTCTTATCGTATTTGAATTCTATGGGTTTCAATCCGTTTGATTATGGTGCGAAAAATATTACCGACTTTACGTTGAGCACCCCAGGTAGTCGTTCCATAAGTACCACTTTACCTTTAGGTGGTTTTAGCATCAGTCGCTATTGTATTGATTCAGAACTTGCAAAAGCGGCGATGGAAAACGGGGCAGAAATTCATCATGCCACGGTCAATGATATTCAGTTTCATAACGAACAGTTTACGGTCTCTACCAATAAACAAGAGACTTTCACCGCAGAACTGGTGATTGGTTCTTTTGGAAAGCGTTCTAATTTGGATGTAAAACTGGATCGCCCTTTTATGAAAAAGCCTTCTCCTTTTCTAGGAGTAAAAGCACATTATCGCGGAGAGTTTCCAGAAGAAGCGGTAGGTTTACATAATTTCCCAGGTGGTTATTGTGGTGTGTCAAAAGTAGAAAATGACCATATCAATATTTGTTATATTGCGGATTTTAAATCCTTTAAAAAATATAAAAATATCCAGGTTTTTCAAGAAGAGGTATTAAGTCAAAACAAATTTCTAAAAAAAGCTTTTCAAGATTTTGAAATGGTTTTTGAAAAGCCCTTAACGATCAGTCAAGTTTCTTTTTCTGCTAAAGATCCAGTCGAAAATCATATCCTGATGGTTGGTGATGCAGCGGGAATGATTCACCCATTAGCTGGCAATGGAATGGGAATGGCGATTAGTGCAGGGCAGATGGCTTCGCAATTAATTCTTGATTATAAATCAGGAAAAATTGCCTCCCGCCAGCAGCTAGAAAAAGCCTATGCAACTACTTGGCAAAAAGAATTTAGTTTACGACTTAAGTCTGGTCATATTATTTCTCGACTTTTTAGGCTCGGTATTTTTTCAGAAGCGATTCTATTATTTTTAAAACTATTTCCTTTTCTACTTCCTCAGATCATTAAACGAACACACGGAAAAAAACTAAACCCTATATGAGCATTTGGAAAGACACCACTTATCGAAGTAAGGAAAAGGAGATCATGGACGACCTAGAAATGGGTGGTCCTCTGGTCATTAGTGCCCTTGATCATTTAGCTGCAATTAACAAATGGCTGGGTGGAAACCAAGTATCTATCTCTGGAGTAAATCAACTATTGAAAAATCAACAGAAAAACCAAGAAGTGGTAATTCTCGATCTAGGCTGTGGCAATGGAGACATGCTACGACAAGTGGCAGATTTTGGTAGAAAGAAAGGATTCAACTTTAAACTTATCGGTATTGATGCCAACCCTACCACGATAAAATATGCAGAAGAACTATCGGTAAACTACCCAGAAATTTCTTACACCCAGCAAGATATTTTTTCAGAAGAATTTCAAAAAGTAAAATACGATATTGCACTTTGCACACTCTTTTTACACCATTTTGAAGATGCCTTTATTGTGAAATTTGTTAAGTCTCTAACCAAAAATGCGCGCATAGGTGTCGTAATCAATGATTTACACCGACATCCAATGGCTTACTTTTTATTCAAACTATTATCTCTCTTTATCCGAAATCATGTTGTTAAAACTGACGGAGCAATTTCTATATTACGAGCTTTTAAAAAAGTGGATTTAGAAAAATTTGCCAATCAATTAATTCATAAAAGCACGATCAGCTGGCATTGGGCTTTTCGATTTCGATGGATCATTCGTAAAAACCAAAAACTAACTTAATCTAATGTCTGTAAAAATAACCTCCGTTGCAACGGAACTACCTCCATACTCAAGAACTACAAAAGAGATTCTTCCTTTTTTGAAGGCATGGATGCATGGTCAAGAAGATCGTTTTCAAAGAAAGGTGGTCAAACTTTTTGAAAATGCGGGCGTCGACAAACGGTATTCCATTATGGATGCAGACGAAGTTTTTCACAATACTTCTTTTGAAGAAAAAAATGCCATCTATAAAAGAGAAACCATTAAGTTAGCCGAAAACGCCTTGGTAAAAGCACTTGATAAAGCGAACCTAAAAGCAAATGATATTGACTTTATCATCACCGTTAGTTGTACTGGAATTATGATTCCTTCGGTGGATGCTTACTTGATTAATCGCTTAGAAATGAAGCAAGATATTGTTCGACTTCCTGTTACGGAGATGGGTTGTGTGGCAGGTATATCGGGGATGATCTACGCAAATAATTTTCTAAAAGCCAATCCCAACAAACGAGCAGTGGTCGTAGCAGTAGAATCGCCAACCTCTACTTTTCAATTAGACGATTATTCGATGGTCAATATTGTCAGTGCGGCGATCTTTGGAGATGGTTGTGCTTGTACGATTTTATCTTCTTATGAAAACGAAGAAGGTCCTGAAATTATCGACGATGCGATGTATCATTTTTATGATGCCGAACATATGATGGGTTTTGAATTGAGAAACACTGGATTGCAAATGGTATTAGATAAAGAAGTTCCTGAAAAAATTGCGGAACATTTTCCTAAATTTACACATCCGTTCTTAGAGCGAAATAATATGTCAATCAAAGATGTCGATCATCTGATATTTCATCCAGGCGGAAAAAAGATTGTACAAACGGTAGAACAACTATTTGGAGCACTTGGAAAAAACATTGACAATACGAGAGCGATCTTAAAAGAATTCGGGAATATGTCGAGCGCAACGGTACTTTATGTTTTAGAACGTTTTATGGATCAAGGAGTGGAAAAAGGAGCGGTGGGAATGATGTTGAGTTTTGGTCCGGGATTTACGGCGCAGCGGTTGTTGTTGAGGTTTTGATGAGGGTAATTAATAATTTTTTAATGAATAATGCGAATCAGGGGTTGAAAGTAAATGTTTGAATTAAAGAAACATCATCTTCTAATTGAATTTGGGGTGTTTTGCTTCTAGCTTCTTGCCCTCTTTTATCGCGATAGAAGCGAGCAAGAAGCCAGTAGCAAGCGGCAAGAAGCAAGAAACAGCTTCCAAAGCCCTTTGTTATTTTTAATTAGAAATTCAACTCCTGATTCGCATGAATAATGAATAATGCCTTCTATCGTGAAATAGCAAATAGCAAATAGCAAATAGCAAAAATAAATGAGAGAATTTTCAGGTAAAAATGAATGGGCAATAATTTTGGGTGCTTCCAGTGGTTTGGGGTTGGCGACGGCTGTGAAGTTGGCGAAGCACGGAATGAATTTATGTCTTGTTTATCGAACTAGAAGGTCTGAACTTTCGGCTATTAAAGAGGTGTACGAAAAATTAATTTCAGAATATAAGATTCAGTTAATTCATTTTAATGTGGATGCTATTAAAAAAGAAAAAAGAGATCTTGTTTTAGAAAATTTAAAAGAACACTTAGGATCAAACGGAAAAGTAAAGACCTTGATTCACAGTATTGCGAAAGGTAATTTAAAACCTATGCAGTCTACCGACACCACGGAACTAGCCAACGACGATTTCCATTTAACGATTGAAAATATGGCGATCAGTCTTTACGATTGGACCAAAGCCATTTTTAAAAACAATTTATTCTCAAAAGATGCAAGAGTATTAAGTTTTACAAGTGAAGGCAATACCAAAGCTTGGTCAAATTATGCGGCCGTATCAGCTGCCAAAGCTGTATTGGAAGCATTGACTAGAAATATTGCTTTAGAATTTGCACCACATGGCATCCGCGCCAATTGCATCCAAGCGGGAGTAACAGATACTTTTTCCATGCGATTGATTCCTGGAAGTGAGGCCTTAAAAGCACATACCGTTGATAGAAATCCATTTAACCGATTAACGACTCCCGAAGATGTTGCAAACGTTGTTTATCTCCTCGTCAAAGACGAAGCCGCTTGGATAACTGGAGCCATCATTCCAGTCAATGGCGGAGAACACCTTCAATAAGTTATCATGAATTTAGAAGAAATAAAATCACTGCTCCCCTATCAAGATCCATTCTTATTTGTAGATGAACTTCACAGCGTAGATGAAGATGGCATATCAGGAAGCTATACCTTTCCTGAAAATTCTTATTTCTACCAAGGACATTTTAAAAACAATCCTATTACACCCGGTGTTATTTTGACGGAAACCATGGCGCAAATTGGATTGGTTGCCTACGGTATTTATATATTGAGTTTGACAGGCGATACAGAAGAATTAGCGAAAGGCCAAGTTGCACTTACTTCTACAGAAATGAATTTTTATAAACCAGTTTTACCAAATGAAAAGGTAGAAGTGATCAGCAAAAAAGAATATTATCGGTTTAATAAATTAAAGTGTAAGGTCGAGATGTTTAATGAGAAAAAAGAATTGGTTTGTCGAGGAATGATTGCGGGAGTTCTAATCAACAAAAGTTAAAGGAAAAAACCTTTGTGTCTTTGTGCCTTCGTGGCAATAAACAAAAAACAAACCATGAAAAAGAGAGTCGTCATCACCGGAATGGGCGTCGTCGCACCAAACGGCGTAGGATTGGATGCTTTTACAGCTGCCTTAAAATCCGGTACGTCCGGTATCGAATTCTATCCGCATCTAAAAGAACTTGGATTCTCCTGTTGCATTGGTGGTATTCCCAAAATATCAGAAGAGAAAAAACGAGAATATTTTACCGAATTACAATTACGAAATTTTAATAGCGCAAGTATACTCTATGGATGCATCGCAGGAGTGGACGCATGGAAAGATGCTGGGCTGGACATCAATGAAGAAACAGACTTTGATAGCGGAACTATTTTTGGAGCCGGGACCTCTGGCGTTGAACGATTACGGGAAGCGATTTATGGCGTGGATGATAAAAAAGTAAGACGGCTCGGTAGTACAGTGGTTGCTCAAACTATGGCGAGTGGTGTCAGTGCGTACCTCGGCGGCATGCTCGGATTAGGCAATCAGGTGACGACCAATTCCTCCGCCTGTACCACCGGAACAGAAGCGGTACTGATGGGCTACGACCGTATCCAATTAGGCAAAGCGAAAAGAATGTTGGTTGGCAGTAGCAGCGAAGATGGACCTTATATTTGGGGCGGATTTGATGCGATGAGGGTCTTAACTCGCCATCATAATGAAAAACCTGAATCTGGTTCTCGCCCCATGAGTGCAACGGCAACAGGTTTTGTACCAGGTAGCGGTGCTGGTGCTTTGGTCTTAGAATCTTTAGATTCTGCCTTAGCTAGAAACGCCACCATCTATGCAGAAATTATCGGCGGATCAGTCAATGCGGGTGGACAACGAAACGGCGGTACGATGACTGCGCCAAATTCAACGGCCGTCCGACGCTGCATACAAGATGCGGTAGCAGATGCGGGAATTGAGCCTACAGAAATTGATACAATTAATGGACATTTAACCGCCACGATCAAAGATCCCACGGAAATTCAAAATTGGGCGACTGCTTTGGATTTAAAAGGCGATGATTTTCCTTATATTAACGCCTTAAAATCAACGACGGGACATTGTTTGTCCGCTTCGGGTTCTATCGAAAGTGTAGCGAGTGTCTTGCAGATTAAAGAGGATTTTATTTTTCCCTCTATCAATTCTGAAGACTTACATCCAGAAATTGAGGCGTTGATTGGGAAGGAACGAATTCCCCATAAACTTATTAAGCAAACCGTAAATATCGTCGCCAAAGCAAGTTTTGGTTTTGGAGATGTAAACGGTTGTATTATTTTTAAAAAATTCAAAAATGAGTAATAACGAAGCGATGCTGGCAGATTTAAAAAGCATTATAAAACCTTACATTCAAAATGAAGAAGCCTTTGCAAAACTGACAGAAGAAACGGATTTTATTAATGATCTAAAAATCAATTCTGCTAACTTGGTAGATATTGTCTTGGATGTTGAGGATAAATTTGATATCGAAATTGATAACGACTCTATGGATAAAATGCTAAACGTAAAAGCAGCGCTAGAAGTGATTCAAGAAAAATTAGCCGTTAAGTAAAATGATTGGAAACGACATAATCGACTTAGCAGAAGCTCGCTTACGGTCTAATTGGCAGCGACGGGGTTTTCTAGAGAAAGTTTTTTCTTTAGAAGAGCAAGCGATGATTCATTCCGCTTCAGATCCTTTTCAGGCGGTTTGGCGATTTTGGAGTATGAAAGAAAGTGGATATAAATTTTATTTACAAAAATAT
>CALKJE010000370.1 GCA_937995675.1 uncultured Saprospiraceae bacterium | reverse complement strand
GGTAAATTTTCAGAAGCTATTTTTGCACAGGTAGAATATGAGATTCAGGGTGTTACTGGGTTAAATGATGCATCTGGCAGACCTCAGTCTAGTAATGTAGGAAATAGAAACAATTTTTACCTCGGAGCAGGCTATCAATCGTCGGGTGGCGGACTTTTGGGCTATGAGGTTATGGCTCTCTATAACTTTCTCGACGATAACGAGCGTAATCTTCCGATAACTTTCCGGTTTGGACTCAACTGGAATTTCTAAATAGTGTAACTTTGTAATTGCTTCATTGAGCTTCTGTTTACTAAACTTTAAAAGTTAGTAAACAGAAGCTCAATGAATTATAATTTTGTTTAACCAAATTTTAAATTTTCTCAAAATGAAAAAAGGAATAGTTTACACTTTTTTATCTCTTTGTTTGCTTGTAAGCAGCATCTCGCTGAATGCACAAATCAAAACACCACAGCCAAGTCCTACCATGAAAATGGAAACAACCATCGGACTAACAGATGTAACCATCGAATACTCTCGTCCTAGTATGAAGGAACGTACCATTTTTGCTGCAGATGGTCTAGTACCTTTCGGTGAAACTTGGAGAACGGGTGCTAATGCTTCTACTAAAATTTCTTTTTCTACTGATGTAACCGTAGAAGGTAAAGAAGTAAAAGCTGGTAAATATGCCGTTTATGCAGTACCTGGAAAAACTTCTTGGGATATCGTTCTTTACAAAAATACCACGCACTGGGGTGTTCCTCGCGAATGGGTAGCAGCAGATGAAGTAGCACGTGTTAGTGTTCCTTCTTCAAACAGCGGTATGACGGTTGAGACTTTTACGATCATGCCTATGAACAACAAAATCAACAGCGCTCAAATCGCTATGATGTGGGATAAGACAGTAGCTGCTTTCACCGTAAGCTCTGACGTTGACAAATCTGTTATGAAAGATATCGACCGTGCTATGGCTGGTACTTCTCGTGGTGATTACTACACTGCTGCTCGTTATTTCTACGACAACGACAAAGACATGACCAAAGCTTTAGACTGGATCAAAATGGCTAATAAGAAAGATGCTAAATTCTGGCAACTACGTCTTCAGTCTTTAATCGAGGCTAAGATGGGTGACAAGAAATCTGCCATCGCTTCTGCTATGAAATCTATGGAAATGGCTAAGACGGCAGGTAACATGGACTACGTTCGACTAAACGAAAAGTCTATCGCTGAATGGGGCGGTAAGGCAATGGATAGCATGAAGAAAGGTAGTAAGTAGTTTTTAATTAAGAATGTTTTAATGAAGAATTAATAATGACACTTTAATCGTGTTTTTTTTAATTAATAATGCACTACTATCGTGTTTTTTAATGAAGAAAAAAATCCTAATTAGACTGTCGTCTGATTAGGTTTTTTTTTATTTAGTGAATAATGTTTTAATGAAGAATTAATAATGCACTTCAATCGTGTTTTTTAATGAAGAATTTTAGAAATAATCTCTGCTTATCGAACCAGCGTATCTTTTTGCATAAAACCTTGGAGGATTAAACTTACGATGATGGTAATTCCACATCCAATTAGATTAAGCCATAAGTAGGCGATGCTAATTATTCCGTGATAGTCCATTAGAAAAATTGAGACTACGCAAAGTTCTCCAATAATTGCAGCCCAAAAGATGGCATTGCCTCTTACTGCTTTGATAAAAAATCCAACGGTAAATACTCCTAAGATGGTTCCATAAAATAAGGAGCCGACGATATTTACAAATTCAATTAAATTTTCAAATAAGGAGGCACCCGCAGCAAAAGCCAGTGCGGCCATTCCCCACATCAAGGTGAACATCTTAGCGGCCCGTAGATAATGTTGATCATCATATTTTTCACCAAAATATCGGCGATAAAAATCTACGGTAGTACAACTTGCTAACGAACTTAATTCCGAAGCGACCGAAGACATGGCGGCTGCAAAGATTACCGCCAACAAGAGTCCGACCAATCCACTGGGCAAATAAGTCGTAACAAAAGATATAAAAACATAGTCGGTATCTCTGGTTTCGATGGAAGATACACTAGGATAATTTACTTCGTAGCTTTTTAATAAACCTTCCACGTCTTTTCGGATAATTCGATCGCGACGGTCGAGTACATTTAATTCTTTTTTGACGGTTGCAATCTGCGTCTCATCTTCACTGTCAATAGCAGCGATCATTGAGGTAATCTTGGCCTTTTTTAAATCAAAGACTTCATCAAAATTTTGTTGGACTAACGCAAAACTATCGCGGTATTCTGGTTTACTATTTAGAATTTCTACATTGGCTGGATTAAAATGGACGGGTGGTTTTGTAAATTGAAAAAACATAAAAACCATAATCCCCACAAACAAAACAAAGAATTGCATCGGTACTTTAAAGATTCCGTTAAAGATCAATCCGAGTCGACTTTCGGTCAAGGTTTTACCAGAAAGATATCGTTGTACCTGGCTCTGATCCGTTCCAAAATAAGATAAGAATAAAAAGGTCCCACCAAAAAGTGCCGACCACATATTGTATTTATTATCTAAATCAAATTTAAAATCTACGACGTTGAGTTTCCCCATTTTTCCTGCGACAGATACCGCATCGCCAAAAGAAACTTCCGGCGGTAGTTTATTTATAATTACCCAAAAGGCGACAAATAGTCCACTTAAGATAATAATCATTTGTTGTTTCTGCGTCTGACTCACCGCAGTTGTTCCACCAAAAACGGTATAAGCGATTACGATTACTCCTAGCACAAGAATTGTCAAAGAAAGACTCCATCCCAAAATGACTGACATGATAATCGCTGGTGCATAAATGGTAATTCCCGCTGCCAATCCTCTTCCTAACAAAAATAAAAAGGCGGTAAATTGTCGGGTTTTTAAATCAAAACGCTGCTCCAGATATTCGTAGGCTGTGTATACTTTTAGTCGATAAAAAATCGGTAAGACAAAGACACATAAAATGATCATCGCCAGCGGCAGTCCAAAATAAAACTGTGCAAAACGCATCCCATCGTCAAAGCCTTGTCCGGGCGTAGAAAGAAAGGTGATAGCACTCGCTTGCGTTGCCATGATTGATAAGCCGATGGTATGCCATTTTAAGGCACGATCTCCGAGAATATAACTTTCTGTACTATTGACATTACGGGTTTTCCAAAAACCATAAAGCACAATAAAAGATAAAGTTGCGACGAGAACCGTCCAGTCCAAATAACTCATAGGGGTATGTTTTGGGATTTAAGCGTGTGCCTCTGTAAATAGGTAAAATAAAAAAATCAGTACTGCATGGATAATTAAAACCATTGCATAGATTTGATTCCATGAGTTTAAGAATGGTGGTTGTTCGTCGTCTTGCATTTTTTTTGTTTAATCGTTGGTTTGTTTAATCGTTTAATCACTGAGTCTGCTCTAAAAAGTGTATTTCGCGCAAAGAACGCAGAGACGCAGAGATTCTTTAACGTGTATATCTTTTATCGCAAATGAATTATACATATTGATTTTATTGAATGAATTTCAGGAAATCCGTTTTCTTAGTTTTTAGAGTAAGCTCATCGTTTAATCGCTGCAATATTGAAAATCAATTCAACAAATCAACGATTAAACGATTAAACAACAATTATTTGCCGATAGAAATTAGGTTGGTAAATAATCGGTAAGCTCCAGGTACTCCGGCAGGTAATTCTCTAAACCAGGAATAGCCACTGTATACAAAGTGTCCGGTTCCGTGCTTTGCTACGAGAAGGCCACCATCGTTGGCAGGTTCACCTGGATCATTACTAGATAAGATGGCTTCATAGCGGTCATCCCATTCAGTTGGAAAATACAGTCCACGTTCTTGTACCCATCCTTCGAAATCTGCTGCGGTAATTTTATTTGGATAATTAATTACGGAATGATCTGGCTTTAGGATTCTAACTTCTGCTTCTTCCTTTGACACTCTTTTTCGAGATAATTTAAGTGGAAATGGACCGAGGTCTTTGGTCTTTAATCGGTGTGCGGTGTTATATTGAACGATTACGGTTCCGCCATTCTCTACATATTCCATCAATTTTGGTTGTTGAAATTTGATTCTTTCATTGGTATTGTAAGCACGAATACCAACGATTACAGCGTCGTATTTTTTCAAATTATCCACCCGAATATCTTTGTCTTCTAACAAGTCTACTCGGTATCCGATTTGTTCTAAACTCTCTGGAATTTTATCACCAGCCCCCATGATATAACCAATGCGGTCTCCGGCTTTTTTAAGATCAATCTTTACCACTTTTGCTTCTTCATTTTGAAAAACGGTTTGCACTGGAATATGATCATAGTCAATCACGTTGATTCCTTTGGTATATGATTTTCCGTTGACCATAGCGATCGGGCTAACGAGTCCAACGTCTTGTCCTTCCGGAGGAAATAACGTAAAACTAAAAGTCTCTTCTTCTCCTTTTTGCGACAAATCAAAATCAATACTGGCCGGTTCAATTCTCCAACCATTTGGATGTGCTAATTTTAAACTTCCTTTTAAGTTCGCTTGCCCGGCTTTCACCAATACTTCTACGGAACGACCTTCTTGATTAGGAAAAACAATCACTTTATTTATTAAATTGGTAAATACTGGAGGTGTAATTTCGAAAGGACGATAGACTTCTCCTTTTACTGGATCTGTTTTTTTATAAGCAATATCTCGATAGAAAGAAAAAGGTCTTTTATTGATTTCAAAATTAAATCGTACTTGTAAATCTCTGGGTGTTTCCGCCTGTCCGATTAAAGTTCGATCGGTCACTTTATACATTCCATAAGAACCTTTTTCAGTTAGCCAATAAGGATTGGTAAAATTTAGATTTTTTGGAAAGGTGATTTCTTTATTAAAAACAATTCTTTCGTTGGACGCCATTGTTTCATTAATCATTGTATCTATTCCTAGTGGCAAATAGTCTATAGATTTTAAAATAATATTATTTCCCGTTCGGGTAATCGCTTCAATTTTCAGTTCCGTGCTTTCTCCTGGCGTAGCAGAAAAATCACTTGCTGTTGCATCTAAAAATATTCCTAAACAATCATAAATTACAGACTGAATATCTTCCAGCTTTACCTTTTTCCAGTAACTGTCTGGTAAAGCCTCCGCCATGGTATACGCTTTGACTAAATCTGGAACGCTATTTTGTGGATTTTCGTAATCGAAATTTTCACCAATATTTTCTATCAATTTTCCAATCGCAGCACCGCCTTTCAATCGAGACCAAGTCGTATTAATTCCCGCAAATGGATTTTCTTTATCCACTGGTTGATCTCCTTTTAAAAACTCAAGATATTCCTGCATGGAACCACGAGAAGGCGTAGATCCCATTCCTTGACACTTATGCATAGATCGACTTTCCGCTGCAATCTCATTATTTGATTTTCCTTTTAATGGATAAAAAGCACCGATGTCCACACTAACTAATTTACTTTTATCCGCTTTCGCAAAATTTTCTCGGCTACCATAAAACCACCAAGAAGTATTGAAAAACAATCTGCTTGGTTGCCAGGGCTTTACATGTTTGAGTTGATCAGGATAAGCATTTGCATCGCCAACTAGATCAAAGGCTTCGTAAGAAAGAACCGCAGAAGACGTATGGTGCCCGTGGGTTTTTCCAGCCGACTTATGATCAAAACGATTGATGATAATATCTGGTTGAAAATTTCTAATGGTCCAAACTACATCAGAGAGCACCGCATCCTTATTCCAAATTTTCAGTGTTTCATCTGGATGTTTAGAATAACCAAAATCAGTCGCTCTGGTAAAAAATTGCTGACCTCCATCGATAGAGCGAGCCATCAATAATTCTTGCGTTCTCATGACACCCAGCAATTCTGCTAG
>CALKJE010000369.1 GCA_937995675.1 uncultured Saprospiraceae bacterium | reverse complement strand
ATGGTTGGTCTCAGGATGATCCCTGTACTTCTGTTAATCTTCCGATTTCTGGTACACTCTGTATCCCTTCCGCTGGAACTAACACGGCGGCAACGGCAACTATAGGTGTGACAGATCCGTCTTGTGGTAACTATCAAGGGGGAGATAATTGGTATAATATAATAATGCCCAATAACGGTTTGGAAGTAGTTGTTGAATTAACTTCCATCAGTGCCTTTGATGGGGCATTGGCTGTTTATAGCGGAGACGATTGTGGAAATCTTACGTTATTAAGTTGTGATGATAATAGTGGAGGAGGAAATAATGCCACTATTAGAATTACAGATGGATGTAATTTTGAAAATTTAGGGCAGACGTATTGGATCAGAGTATGGGAAAATGGCAATGACAATAATGGAGCTTATAGCATTTGTGCTTACGGGGACGAAGCTTCTTCTGCTGTAAATCCTACGGTTTGTGAAGGCAATCTTTTAGCTGGTAACGCTTGTTGTGAAGCTATCTTATTATCTTCTGACGAACTTAATGGCTATTGTGGAAATACAGGAGGATATACTTCAGAACCTAATTCTATTGATGAGTTTTGTGCAAATATTGAAAATAATACTTGGATCGCTTTTATTCCATCCAGCAATTTAGTTGAAATGGAAATTGAAGGATATAATTGTGCATCTGATGGTTCTGGTTTTCCTGGAGGTATTCAGGCACACATATTTACCACCAATGATTGTGTTAATTTTACAGTTCCCAATGCAGATTGTTTAAATCCTGGCTCTCCGGTAAATTCTACCTGGTCAGCGGATGATTTTATTATTGGACAGATTTATTATATTCATATAGATGGATGGAATGCTGATATTTGTGATTATAGAATTACCATTCTGAGTGGAGTAGATGATGCTTCTGTTACAACAAATGATGATATTATTTGTAATGGCGAAAGCACACAACTACAGGCGCTAGCAGTCGGATTTGGGCCATATACTTATAGTTGGTCACCAACTACAGGACTAGATGATCCTACCGCTGCAAATCCAATTGCATCTCCAACAACTACCACTGAATATACCGTTACTATTACAGGAGGATCACAACCAATTACTGGATCTGTAGAAATTACGGTATTACCTACGCCACCAACTATGGCAACGATTGATGGTAATAATCCAGTTTGTGAAAATTCGACCGTAACTTATCAAGTAAATAGCCCAAATGCTACGATCTATAACTGGACATTGACCGGCGGAGATGGTATGATTACCGGTGCGATAGATGAAGATGAAGTTAGTGTAGATTGGGGAACCAGTGGTGGTCAACTTTGTGTATCCGTAGCAAACGATTGTGGACCAGGACCGCAGGATTGTATCACCGTTACAACAAGTCCTAATACGGAGGTAACAGCGGCAGATCCAGCAGTATCTTGTGCTCCTGAAGAAGTGAACTTATCTTCTATTCCATTAAATATAACGGGAGCAGTTGGTGCGGTGAGTTATCATGCTAATCAAGCTGATGCGGAAATGGGATGGCCTATTATTAATCCACCTATCGTAGATACTACAGGTACTTATTATATTAGAGTACAGACAAGTATGAATTGTTATGATGTCACTTCAGTATTTGTAGATATCGAACATGTGGACGTCGAAGTACGAAACCCATCACCTGTTTGTCAACCTAGTATGATTGATTTAGATGCTCAGGTAGCAGTTAATGAAATGGGATGGGGACCTGGTACAAAAACTTTTTATGCAGATAGCCTCGATGCTGTCAATATGATAAATGAACTAAGTACTCCTGTAGTATCTACCGGAGGAACTTATTGGCTAAGATTCGAAACAGCTAACGGTTGCTTCGATGTAGATCCAATCGTCGTGGTTATAGAACCGAGACCGGATATTACGATTACCAATCAGCCATTCATGTGTGCTGGCGGTGCCGTAGATTTAGACACCGTTTCATTCGTTGATGCAAATAATGCTAACCTCGTAGTATTGGATTATTATGATAATTTAACTTTTGCTAACCTTAGTATTCTTCCGCTTACGAATACAGTCGTAACAAGTGGAGGAGATTATTATTTACGGGCAGAGTCACCGGGTGTTTGTGAACAAATTATTACCATTACGGTAACAGAAACGAATAATCCAGTTGGAGAAATTGATGGAAACGGTCCAGTTTGTCCAGGAGAAGAAGCTTCGCTATTCTTTGATTTGAATGGTACTGCTCCTTTCACGGTAGTCTTTACAGATGGAACAACCAATACCACCTTAACGGGAATTATGGACGGCGCTACGGAGCTGGTTACCGTAAATGCAAATACAACTTATTCTATCGTTTCATTGACGGATGCCACAGGATGTCCG
This sequence comes from uncultured Saprospiraceae bacterium, assembly GCA_937995675.1. Taxonomy (GTDB): domain Bacteria; phylum Bacteroidota; class Bacteroidia; order Chitinophagales; family Saprospiraceae; genus JALZUU01. The sequence continues at coordinate 7,739 of CALKJE010000369.1, read as the reverse complement.
GGAGACATAGTTGGAAGTCCAGTTGAGATTCAAGTACATGATGTTCCGACGGCTACGATCAGCGGCAATACTTCTATTTGTGGAGATGCAGCAGTTGATCTGACGTTTAACTTCACAGGTAGCGGACCTTATGATGTTGTATATTCTGATGGAACCAGTGATTTTACCCTTACGGGAATCAATGATGGACATACTGAAAGTGTAAATATTACGCAGACGACTACTTTTGTTTTAGTTTCTGTTGAAGATGATAATACTTGTGATGGAACGGTAGGTGGTAGTGCTACTATTACGTATTATCCAGTTTTATCTGCTGTTAATGTAAATGAAATTTGTGATGCAAGTGTTACTGGTTATACCGTTAGTTTTGAAATAACAGGTGGTGATCCAAGTTCTTACAATGTTTCGGGTAATGGTACCTTAACGGGAAATACTTTTACCAGTGATTTTATCAATAATAGTGTGGCTTATAGTTTCACTGTTTCAGATAATAGTGGATGTGCTTCAGTAGAGGTATCGGGTGTAAGAAATTGTGGTTGTAGTACCGAAGCAGGAACCATGGATTTAACTCCTATTGAAGTCTGTGAAGGAACGCCAGTTACAGTGCTTAGCTTACATCAAAACGATGAAGTCTTAGTGGCAAATGATATTCTAGGATTCGTATTACACGATAATTCAGGTGGAACTTTAGGAAATATTTTAGAATTAAATACCGATGGAAACTTTAATTTCTTACCAGGTATGATGCCTGGAGTAACTTATTATATTTCACCAATTGCAGGACCAGACAACGGAACAGGAACGATTGATCGAGGACATGTTTGTACGACGATCAGTCCTGGTATACCACTTACTTTTCATGCTACACCAGCTGGATCGATTAGTGGAACGGAAGCTATCTGTCAAGGTGAAAATGCAATTTTGACTTTTAATTTTACAGCTGGCACACCTCCTTTCGATGTAGTTTACACGGATGGAACAACCAATTATACCTTAGATAATATTACGAACAATGCCACTGCGGCAGTGAGCCCAATCATTAATACAACCTTTTCGATTGTCTCGATTACAGATAATACTGGAGCAGCTTGTTCTGGTATCGGAACGGGGATTGGACAAGTGACGATTAATGAAAGTCCAGTAGCTGAAAATGTTCAGGTAATGTGTAATAATACAAATACAGAATACCAAGTAACCTTTTCTATCAATTTAGGTGATCAGACCTCTTATACTGTAACGGGACTTGGTACTTATGATGCTGTGAGTAATCTCTTTACGAGTGATCTTATTGCAAGTGGAACTCCTTATAGTTTTGAAGTAAACGATGCTAATAATTGTAGTCCCTTTACAGTTAATGGAGTTCATGTTTGTGATTGTGCGACGGAGACCGTTGTGATGGATCGAGATACCGTTAGAGTTTGTGATGGTACCACTGCCATTGGAACATATAGTGGAACGCCTATCCTTGATGGGAACGATGCTTTGGCTTTTGTTTTACATGATGGTAATTCGAATCAATTAGGAAATATTTCGTTGGTAAATACAGTTCCAGAATTCAACTATAACTCTATGTTGGTCTATGGACAGGTTTATTATATCTCAGCAGTAGCAGGAGATGATGATGGTGCTGGTGTACCGATTTTAGATCGTACCATGAATCCTTGTTTACAAGTTGCTCCTGGTCAGCCAGTAATCTTTACGCCGATTCCAGTGGTTAATATCGTGGGAGATAGCACTATTTGTGCAGGAAATGGTCATGAGATTAGTTTTGAAATAACTGGTGTCGGTCCATTTGATGTAACCTATACGGATGGAGCAAGTAGTTTTGATCTTGTTGGAATTGATAACGGTCATACCGTTCCGATTATGCCAATGGATACAACTACTTATAGTTTAGTAAGTATTCAAACAACCGATGCTCCAAATTGTGTTGGTAACGTGTTTGATGGAGTACAATCTATTACGGTTAATGTAGTAGAACGACCTGATACGATCAATTTTGTTACTACTTGTAATGATGAAGGTACCGCTTATACGGTTAGTTTTGAAATAACTGGTGGTAATCCATTGCTTTATGAAGTGATGGGATCGCCAGGAACCTTAACAGGAAATGTTTTCATGAGTGATCCACTAAATAGTGGTGATACTTATTCTTTTGAAATAAATGATGGTACACTTTGTTCACCTGTTATCTTTTCAGATGTAGTGCGTTGTAAGTGTACACCAGATATTCTACCAGATATCAGTATCGTAGATGAAATCACTTGTCCTGGAGAAACGAATGGTACTTTATTCGTACAACCAGAAAACGGTATTGCACCATATACTTACCAATGGAGTAACGGAGATACAGGGACAGAAGCTTCTGACTTAGGAACGGGATGGTATCATGTAACAATGACCGATGGGAATGCTTGTATTTCTACGGATTCAATTTTCCTAACAGAGCCAGATTCTATTACAGCTGAATTTTTAATTACAGATGTGACTTGTTTCGGTGGGAGTGATGGTCGAGTATCATTTGAGAATGTACAAGGAGGAGCTGGAGATTATCTTTTTGATTTTGATGTACGAACTTCTTATATCACTAATGAGTTTTTTGGAATGACTGCGGGTACTTATATTGCAATGATTACCGATGCCAATGGTTGTATTGCAGAAGATACCGTGATTGTTGATCAACCAGAAGAATTGATTGTCGATCTTGGACCAGACCAATATCTGAATTTTGGAGATAGCGTTGAATTGGTCACGGGATTCAATCAAGCAGTTGAAGAGATTGTTTGGTCGACTAACTCTGCGGTAGAAGCACCAGATACCAATACGTTCCTTACTTATGTTCGCCCTTGGCAAACAACTACCTACTTCGTAAATGCTGAAAATGAATTTGGTTGTACAGGAGAAGGTAATGTAACTGTTTTTGTCGAAAAAACATTACCTGTTTATGTTCCAAGTGCGTTCTCTCCTAATGGAGATGGCGAAAATGATCGCTTTAAAGTTTATACAGGACCAGGAGTAGAAAAAATTCTTGCCGTTCGAGTTTTCTCTCGATGGGGAGGACAGATGTATGAAGAATTAGATATAGATCCATTACGTCAGAATTTTGGTTGGAATGGTAAGATCAGAGGCCGACTAGCTAGCACCGGAGTTTATATCTATTCAGTAGATGTACTATTTGAAGATGGTACTAGAAAGAACTTTGCTGGCGACGTTTCGTTGCTTCGATAAAATGCTAATAAGAATATTAATGACTCATATTTTATTGCCTTCTTTTAACACTCGTTGAAAGAAGGCAATTTTTTATATCTGTTTTTTATTGAAAATATTGTTCAATAGCCTTAACCGATGCTTAATTCTTGCCCAATAAATAGGTTACCCATAGAACTATTAGTCAACTTTTTATCAGTTCTCAAGCAATTTTGGTGTTTTTAAACAACTTCATTGACTAACCTCGCCTTTTACTTCTCCATTTTGTTAATTTTGCTGCTGGTTTTTTAAATACCAAGTATGCTAAAAATAGGATTATTCGGCGTTGGCCATTTGGGAGAAATACATCTGAAATGTATTCGTAATATTGCGGATTTATCTTTGGTAGGTTTTTACGACCCAGATGAAGAACGTAGTAAAGAGATTACCACTAAATATGATATCCCAAGATTTGAAGATCCATCCTTACTAATGGAGGCAGTAGATATCGTAGATATCGTTAGTCCAACGACTACGCATTTTCAGCTTGCCCGCTTAGCACTCAAGAAAAACAAACATCTCTTTATCGAAAAACCAGTCGCTTATACCGAAGCCGAAGCCGCTGCATTGCTAACGATGGAGCGAAAGACCAATGTTAAAGTTCAAATTGGACATGTAGAACGGTTTAATCCTGCGTTTTTAACGTTAAAGGATACCAAACTTTCTCCAATGTTTATTGAAGGGCATCGATTGGCTACCTTTAACCCTAGAGGTACGGATGTATCTGTTATTTTAGATCTGATGATCCATGACATAGATATTGTCTTAAGCGTGGTCGATTCCCCCGTCAAACAGATTAGTGCAAGTGGAGTAGCAGTGGTAACGAATACGCTTGATATCGCCAATGCTCGGATAGAATTTAAAAATGGCTGCGTAGCAAATCTGACGGCTAGCCGTATTTCACTCAAAAAAATGCGTAAACTGCGCTTTTTTCAAAAAGATGCCTATATAAGTTTGGACTTCTTAGACAAACAAGCCCAAATTGTGCGTTTATATGACAAAGATAAAGTGGACATTTCTACCGATCTACCCGTTTTTGAATTGGAAACAAATCAAGGAACCAAAATGATCCATGTGGAAATGCCAGATGTAAAAGAGGTCAATGCGATCCAATCAGAGTTAGAAGCACTCGTATTGTCTATAAAAAAAGACGAACCAACGCGTGTTTCTTTACATGATGGATATCATGCGCTTAAGATTGCCCATCAGATCATGGCAGATATTGATACTCGAAAAAAAATCAACCCTGGACCGTTCGCTTAGACAACCACTTATTTAAGCTATTTAAAACAGAATTATGAGAAGATATCTATCAGTTTTAGTCCTATTAGGATTTGTGTTATTGAATACCGGTTGTGATATTATCAATCCGGAAGAGCAAATTCCTTCCTATCTAGAGATTCCTGCATTTACTTTGAACACGGAACTTCAAACAGAAGGTACGAATAGTCATAAAATCACAGAAGCACATGTTTTTGTAGCTAACGAATTGATCGGTATTTTTATACTACCAGCTACTATCCCGGTATTGAAAGAAGGTGCTCAGGATGTTCAAATTTTTCCAGGAATTCGACCAAACGGTTTAGCAGATATTACAGATATATATCCTTTCTATGAACGATATCAGACAACGGTAGATCTTGTAGCAGGAGAAGTAGTGACGATTAATCCAACGACGAATTATTTAGACAATGTTAATTTTTTCTTCGAACCTCAAGAAGATTTTGAAGATGGTACCCTAACTTTTTCAATAGATTTAGATGGAGATCCAGCTACGACCATTGAGTTGACCAATCAAGAAATCTTTGAAGGAAATGGTTCCGCCATCATCGAAATGGAAAGAGATGATCCTCAAATAGAAGTAGGATCAAACCTCATTACAGATTTACCAACAACCGTAAGTGCTACGACTTATTTAGAACTAAACTATAAGACGGAAGCTAGTTTTTTGGTGGGGGTTATAGGGTATGATTCACAAGGTAGAATTATCTATTCGCTAGTCGACAAAGGAGTGAATCCAAAAGAAGAATGGAATAAAATCTATTTTGATTTTACCCAAGAAATGGTCGATTTAATTTCACTTGAAGGCCAATTGGCTGGTTGGAGATTAGTGCTCGTTAGTGACCTATTTGATTCGGCATCGGATCAGGCAAATATTTATTTGGACAATATCAAATTGGTGCAATTCCGCTAGTCTATGAATCGTAAAAAGAAAGCGGTTATTTTTTGGTATGCTTTGGCAGACTATCTCATGGCAATGATTGCTTGGGCTGGCTTTTTCTTATTTAGAAAAAGAATAGAAAAAGTACCTGTTACCTGGGACATTCTTTCTGACGTTAATTTTTGGTACGGAATACTACTGATTCCAATTTGCTGGTTACTCTTTTATAGTTTATTTGATAAGTATAATGACCTCTATCGGATGTCTAGGCTTAGTACGCTTGCTCGTACTTTTTTACTAAGTTTTATTGGCGTCGTACTTTTGTTTTTTACTTTGATTTTGGATGACTTTGTCAATGGTTATCAAACCTATTACGCTTCTTTCTTTTTTCTTTTTCTGAGTCATTTTCTATTGACGGCTATCTCACGAACCGTCTTACTTACGGGAGCCAAACATCGAGTGAAATCAGGAAAAGTCAGTTATAAAACACTGCTTATTGGTGGTGACCGAAAAGCCAAAGATTTATACGAAGAATTGACTGCTAGAAAAGAAGGTCTTGGAAATGATTTTTTCGGATATATTGATACCAATGGTGGATCGACTAATGAACTTGTAGAGGTTTTGCCATGTGTAGGAAAGATCAAAAATATAGAGCAAGTAATTAAAGAACAAGATGTTGAAGAAGTAATTATTGCCATTGAAACTTCTGAACACAGTCGAATCAAAGGAATTCTAAATACCTTATTTAATCTGGAAGAAGAAGTATTAATCAAGATCATTCCCGATATGTATGATATTATGTTGGGTAGTGTGAAAATGAATCATGTCTTCGGTGCCGCTTTGATTGAGATTCAGAGAGGTCTTATGAAACCTTGGGAACGAATCGTAAAAAGAATATTGGATTGGTCAGTTAGCTGTTTTGTATTAGTATTGTTGGCACCAGTATATCTTTTTATTTTATTGAAAGTAAGAGCTTCTTCTAAAGGACCTATTTTTTATAAACAAGAAAGAATCGGTCGGCACGGTAAACCATTCTATATTTACAAATTCCGATCTATGTATACCAACGCAGAAGATGCAGGTCCTCAATTATCAAGTGACCATGATCCTCGAATTACACCGTGGGGAAGAGTTATGCGTAAATGGAGACTAGATGAATTACCACAATTTTGGAACGTGATAAAAGGAGACATGTCACTCGTTGGACCACGACCAGAACGACAATTTTTTATTGATAAAATAATGGAAAAGGCGCCCCAGTATCGCCAATTATTGCGCGTTCGTCCAGGAATCACTTCTTGGGGACAAGTCAAATACGGGTATGCCTCTAATGTGGACCAAATGCTACAACGTCTACGATTTGATATCCTTTATATCGAAAACATGTCCTTAGCCTTAGATTTTAAAATAATGATCTATACCGTCATGGTGCTTTTCCAAGGAAAAGGGAAATAAAGTACGGTACTAGACATTAGATTATTAAACCTATAAAGTTAATCAGTCTAGCTATCTATTTTTTCAAATTCAAATGCAATTTCAAAAGCAAAAGCAATATCTTCTAAAGGATTAACCAGGATTTTTAAGCAGATAAATTCTATAGTATGAGCTTGAATACAGAAATTGGGAAACGTAGTTCGTGAAGGAAATACGATAGAAGTATTTGGTTTTGAATTTGCGCTTGTTCTTGAAAAAATCATAGCAAGTCGAAAATGTTTTTGACTCAACAACAATGATGATTTTAATCATTCATTTACCGACTTCGGCATAGTATGCCAATACCCACGTATTTTTAAGTAAAACACCTATTTTTCACTAATTCAAAGGTAGAATCCGCAAAATAATAGCCTTTTTTTCAGGTTGGAACGGTTTTAGGATTACTACTCTTGAGACATACTAAAGCTATCCAGAAATTCTAATTAACACATGATGCGGGGTCCATTTTCATTTACTAAAGAAAAAAAACAAGCAATCATTGCCTTGTTACTGCGGATGGCCGCGGTTGATCAACACCTTGATCAAACGGAGGAAAAATACATCCAAGAAATTGCACTGCAAATGGATCTAGAGGCTGGAGCCGTAGAGATGGTTCGAAAAGCACCTGAAAAATATCCTTTCCATGTTCCTAAAGACGAACACGAGCGAATGACTATTCTTTACTACATGATTTTCTTAATGCGGGCAGATGGAAAGATTTTACCTTCCGAAGAAGAAATGTGCTATAAAATTGGTCTTAAACTTGGCTTTAATCACAACATGGTCATGGATCTAATCGCCGTCTTAAAAGTATACCTCAAAAAAGATGTACCACCAGAAATTATGATGGAACATGTTC
>CALKJE010000368.1 GCA_937995675.1 uncultured Saprospiraceae bacterium | reverse complement strand
ACTAGGTCATATCATTTGTGAGTTGGTAGAAAAAAGAATTTTCGGAAACCCATCACCAAAATGAACGGCGATGTCCTTACCTGCTTTTGATAAAACTTGGACCCTTTTTTTAGATCGGGATGGCGTGATCAATCGACGCTTGCCGGGCAGATATGTAATGCGTCCAGATGAATTTGATTATTTGCCAAATAGTTTGGAATCGATTGTTAAGTTAAATAAAATCTTTGGACGTATTATTATTGTTACCAATCAAAAGGGCGTAGGCAAAGGGTTAATGTCTCAAGCAGACCTTGAGCTAATTCACGAAAAAATGATGGCTGACTTGAACGAAAAATGCGGAGAGGTTGATGCGATCTATACCGCTACAGCCGCTGTTCTCACTAGTGATAGTATGCATAAACCAAATCTCGGAATGGGATTACAAGCAAAGGCTGATTTTCCTGCCATCGATTTTAAAAAATCTATTATCGTTGGCGATTCCATTTCTGATATGGAATTTGGTTTTGGGCTTGGAATGTGGACGGTCTTGGTGGAAGGAAAGGAAGAAGAGCAGGAGGCTGCTGCACTCGTTGAGGTGAACCAACGAGTACGTTCATTAGCCTACTGGTGTGATGAACTACTGCAAGGAAAATAAACTTTTCTAACTTTATCCATTACTATTATAGAACGTATAAAAAAGTATTAGCGCAATTATTGCGAGATAAGTTAAGAAACCATACCAAGCGTATTTTGTCGATTTTCTAAAAATTAAGAAGACTAATAATACACCAATAAGAGAGAAGAAAAGGCCAAGTAAATAAGCTATAATATTTTTTGCATCGTTTTCTGGTGTACTCATTTTTTTAATGATCTCCGCATCAGATTTTCCTTTTTTTCGAGCTCGTTTGATTTCTTTTTTCATTATGAAAAAACCGAGTCGTTCTTTTAATTTTAATTTTTTGCCGCGTTTTTTTCCAAGTTCTTTTGCGTTTAAATTGACAATATCATCTAGCGAAATGGCAGAAGAACCAGTAAGGTTTTCCATCTTAGGAGATATACTTTCTGGCGTCGGATTTACGACTGCTTGAGTAGTATTTGGAAGAAGAAAAAGACTGAATAAGAGAGGAAAAAAGAGGAGATTTAGTTTAGCTTTCATAATAAAAAAATATTGAAGTTGTTTAAACAACTTAATTGGTTAATAAATGAGATAGTTCATAGAATCACATTTGGTTAACTTCAAAAATAAATATATTATTTTCTATCTACTTTTTTTAACATAGGATTCCGTGAACTACTTATCAACAAGTATAAAGGATATTTTTTATTATGGATGCGAAACAGGGGTTGGAAATAAATGGATAAATCAAAGAAATATTATTTCCCAATTGAATTTGGGATATACTTGTTTCTTGCTCTCTTTTACCACGATAGAAGAGAGCAAGAAGCGAGCAGCAAGAAGCATCTTTCAAGAGCCTTCTGAATAATTAATTAGAAATTTAGCTCCTGATTCGCATTATGGTATAATTCTTAGAACGAATTACACCGTCTTACCATTTTTAATAAACTGCTTGGTGCCATGACGCAGTAAATATTCTTTACCAGCATTATCTAGGAAGAAAACTTGTACTTCGTAATTTTGTCCGGTCTTTTGATGGTGATTATAATAAGAGAGATTAATTTTTCCTCCGGTAAATTGAATCATAGCACCGTCCATTTCAAAATCTCTAAACGCTTTTTCTCCTCCTTCTCCTTCTTCAATTGTTTTTAAGATTTCTTGCGTATCGGTATCAACGATTTTTACTAGGAATCTTTGCTCCATTAAGATTCGAGGATCATCAAAGACCAACTCAAATTCTAGGTTGGTATAATTCCATTTTTTTCGAATCTTCTTTAAAGACTTACTAGTTCGTTTTTGGTGTATACTAATATTATTGAATTGTACTTGAACATTGTTCATAATATTCGAAATACGTTGGTAGTTCGCTTCGGCAGATTGCTTATAGAGTAGTTCCATTTCGTTCTCTGCTCTTAATGTTTCGTAGTTCAATTTTTGCGCTTCGAGTTCTTTAACCAAACTCATTAAGTCTGACTTCTCCGCTTCTAGTTTAGCAATCTTTAAATCCTCATTAGGTTGATTAGGAACTGCAATAGCGGTTGCCTTCGTCTCGTTCATTTCCAACTCTAGCTGTTCGTAACGAGCTTGGTAAAGTTCAAGTTGAGATTGGACATCAGAGATGGCACGTGTTTGTTGCCGGGAAGACTTTCGCAACATAGCAATGGTATTATTTAGATACTCAATGCTATCTGTTAAGAGATGAATTTGATCTTTAAGGACTTGATTTTCTGAACGCAGATCAACGATGACGGAATCATCTTCTTTGCTAACCATTTTTAGCTCGCTGATGTATTGGTCTTGTTTGACTAATAGCTCGTTCTTCTTGACAATAGAACCTACTTGTTTTATACTAAAAAAACTAAGTCCAACAATCGCACAAGATCCTAGGGCAATAGATAAATTTCTGGTCATTTCACAATGATTTGTGGAATAAGAACCAAATTTAAGAAGACTGTTCTACTAAAGTGTGTTAGCGGGCTGGGCTTCCTTTATAGCCTGCTCCGCAGTATTGCGGAGATTGAGGCGCGGGCAGCAAAATGACACACTTTAGGGACTAATCTAAATCAAAGGGTCTTAACTCCAAGTTCTATAATAGCCTCAAAAGAGGCAGTTAGACGTTGAAGTAAGTTTTGGTAGTGAAAACGCTAGTTTACCTAAATTTTTTAGGCAAAAGGTTTAAGCACGCATTGTGCTAAGTCCTAAATAACAGATTTTTTATCAGAAAAAATCCTTTGTGACTTCGTGACTTCGTGACTTTGTGGCAATTAACCTAAATATTTTTTATTAAAAAGTTCGTAAGATTCGTATTTCGTGCGATGGTCATTTCCAAAGCATCTATAAAAAGTAATCGATCTTTGCTAGTCGCAAAATCGGCAGTTCCAGAAAAATCCAGAACCGTTTGTTGATTTACATTATTTATACTCTTTAGGCGCAAATTAGTTGCTGTACGACCAAAATGTTGTGTTGCCAAAAAAGTATTCACTAAATCTTCTATTTTATTACCCGTAGGATTTTCTACCTCTACTGCTCGATATTCTAGGCTAACGGTCTCTTGATTAAAATCATAGATCATCACCATCGATTTTGTGGAAAGGGTATTCATTCCGGCGCGCATCGCCTTTACTTGTTGTCGGGTATTGGGATCAAGTTCGCCACTAGAAGTACAGGCTAACTCAAAGAGGATTAGAAAAACTAAAAAGAATAGTAGGTTAAAATGTTTCATGGTGTTAAATCCAATTAATATGTAGTAAAATATTAATATGTTTGAATTCCAAATATACCAATAACAAATATTATTCCAAAATGTAATGTGTTTATTTTTATAAAAGAAGTTGTTTAAAAATGAAGCACAATGGTTACGAACAAATCATTGATTATCAATATTTCACAAATTTATCGGCACCATAGCTTTGGCTATGAACCTCAAAATTTGCATCATCTTGACAATCAAGCATTTATTCTCACCTTT
>CALKJE010000367.1 GCA_937995675.1 uncultured Saprospiraceae bacterium | reverse complement strand
GGATGAGTTGATGAATTACTTGTTTGCCAAAAAAATCGGGAATATTGATGGCTTTGAAATCGACTTGATAACAAGCTCGAAAATATGCCGCAATTCTTTGTAATTCATTCATTTTGTAAAAATAAAAAAAAAGGTTAATCTAGATTGAGCTATTTCTAAACAACAATAGATTATCTTTACCAAGAAGTTTTTAAATAATGATACGGTAACTTTTGCTAGTTGGCTGGTTTGCCCGTTAGCTAGTTAGCTCCCTTATATCGTATTTTACGTCAGCGGGAAGCTAACTAGCCAACCAGCAAACTGGCTAACTAGCAAAAGTTTATTCACTTATTTTCTAATTAAATAGTTACCGAACTATTTTTAAGTAACATTCATTAGAAAACCAAAATAACTATCTCTTCATGGATTGGAATATGACCATCAAGGAAATATTGGAGTATAATTTTTTTGATATTGGCGATATCAGTCTTAATGCGATTACCCTCATTGAGTTTTCGTTGGTAATTATCCTTGGACGAATTGTCTTTTGGGTGTTTGATAAACAGATTTTACGGCGGTTTTTTCAAAAGGTAGAAGATCCAGGACGGGAATTTGCTATTCGACAATTTGTCAAATATATCATCTACCTCCTTACTTTTTTATTTGCGTTACAAATTCTAGGAATCAGTCTTTCCGTACTTTGGGCGGGGTCTGCGGCTTTGTTGGTGGGTTTTGGATTAGGGATGCAGCAGACCTTTAATGATCTGGTGTCAGGGATTATTTTGTTGAGCGAAAGTAGTGTGAGTGTAGGCGATGTCGTGACGGTCGATGGAATTGTAGGAAAAGTTAATCGAATTGGTTTAAGAACTTCGGAGGTAGAATCCATGGATGAGATTACCATCGTGATTCCAAATTCAAAACTGGTGGTAGACAATGTGATCAACTGGAGTTATAATGGAAAACATTCTCGTTTTCAAGTAAGCATCGGGGTGGCTTATGATGCAGATCCGGAAGAAGTGAAAAAAATATTACTGCGTATTGCGGATGCTCAGATGGAGTTGTCTACCCAGCCGAAGCCAAGTGTACAATTCGTTGAATTTGGAGATTCTTCTTTGAATTTTAATTTACATTTTTATACCAAAGACTTTTGGAATATCGAAAGAATTAAAAGCGATTTGCGGTTTAAGATTTTTGCAGCGATGAAAAAGGCTGGGATCGAAATTCCATTTCCGCAGACGGATGTTTGGGTTCGGAGTGCGAAGGAAGAGGGAGAGGCGTCTAAAAAATAGTTTTATAGTATTAAGAAAAGTTAAAAATGGAATTCAAAAGAAAGCGATTAACCAACTATGATGAAAATTCGATAATACTAGAGATATGCAGAGTTGCGAATAAATTAGATGTTAAACCGCTAACAATAGCAGCCTATTCTCAAATTGGGAAGGTCAAGTATTCCACAATAAGAAGACGCTTTGGGAACTGGGAAAATGCACTTAGAACTGCTGGCCTGGGAGAAGAGTTTATTTCTTCACAACATAAAAAATATAGTAAAACTGAAATTATTGCAGAATTGAAAAGAGTTGCTGAAATTCTTGGCAAAACTTCCTTTACAGCACATGAATTTGGGAGAAATAGTAAAATTAATCGTTCATCAAAAAGTATATTTAAACACTTTAAGAATTTTAAAAATGCTATGATTGAAGCAGGCCTTGAGGTGCCTAGCTTATCAAAAAGGTATACTGAGGAAGAAAGGTTTGAAAATTTACTTAATGTTTGGACTTATTATGGACGACAACCAAATTATTCTGAAATGAAAAAACACCCTTCGATAGTTGGACCAAAAGCATATGTGTCTAAATGGGGGAAATGGTCATTAGCTTTGGATGCATTTGTAAAACAAGTAAGAAATGACAATAAAACTGTAATTGAGGTTGATGAGAAACAAGTCATAAATAAGGCTAAGAAAAAAAATAAATTCATAAGCTCAGAAGACAGTCGTAAAATAAAACTAGGTGTTAGGTATGCAATCTTATCCAGAGATTCGTTTAAATGTGTAAGATGTGGTAATTCTCCAGCAACTGACCCAACGTGTAAATTGCATGTAGATCATATAATCCCTTTTTCAAAGGGAGGAGAAACGATTCTTGAAAATTTACAAACATTATGCTTGAAATGTAATATAGGAAAAGGAAATAAATACGAAGAATAAGTTCCATTCAACAAAATGTACCTGTAAGATTATTGTCCTGTTGGTATACAAACCGTCACTCCTGACCAAAAAAGAGAAATTAAGATATAAGGAGTAAATTTATAGAAAATCAATTCTCTCACACCTGTGAGAGAATTTAAAAAACTTCACTATGTCTAAAGAAATCCAAAACTATCAGAAACTTTTTGACGAAGTTATTAAAGTAATTGAAAATACTCAGATAAAAGTTTATAAATCACTGACAAAAAATCAATTGTCTCTGAACTTTGAGATAGGTAAAATAATAGTAGATAGCCAAGCAAAACAGGGTTGGGGAAAAGGCGTTGTTGATGATTTGTCTGCTGATATTAATAAAGTAAAAGGCGGTTTAAAAGGATATTCACCACAGAATTTATGGCGAATGAGATCTTTTTATATTGAGTATAAAGATTATCCCGAACTTCTAAAGTTGGCTTTGTAGATACCATGGAGTCAAAATTTGTTAATTATATCAAAAGTTTCTAAGGTAGAAGAAAGAAGGTACTATTTAGATACAACTATAAAGTTGGGTTGGAGTAGGGCAGTTTTATTAAATCAGATTAAAGCAGATGCTTATGCTCATCACATAAGAAATGTCAAAGTGCATAATTTCAAAAAAGCATTACCTGCTCATCTTTCAGAACAAGCTTCAGAGGCACTGAAAAGTGAATATAATTTGGACTTTTTAGGAATTACAGAACCTATTTCAGAAAGAGAATTAGAGAATCGATTGATCGAAAATGTCCGAGATTTGTTAATGGAGTTAGGATTTGGATTTTGTTTTATTGGTAACCAATATCGTATTAAGCTTAGAGAGAAAGAATACTTCTTGGACTTATTATTTTACCATCGAGTTTTGAAATGTTTAGTTGCTGTAGATTTAAAGGTTGTTGATTTTGAGCCTGAATTTGCGGGTAAAATGAATTTTTACTTAGAAGTTTTAGATGATAAAATTAAAGAGGAAGATGATAACCCAAGTATCGGAATAATTCTTTGCCCCGAAAAAGATGATATTGAAGTGGAATATGCATTGCGGGCGAGCAATAAACCCATAGGTGTTTCTGAGTATAAATTAACCCAAGAGTTACCCGAAAAGTTAAAAGGAAAAATTCCAACTAAGGAAGAGATTATTCAATCGTTGAAAAAAGTCAAAAGGTTGGATAAAAAAAAGAAGACTAAATAGTACCATGAATATAAAAGAAAAATGGATTATTTCAGCTTTTATACTTTTAATTACGAGTTTGTCTTGCAGTTATAAGAAGCCGATGACATGTTTAACAGAATATGATGATAAGATTAATTATTCAGGAAGTTTTGATCTAACTATTGATTCTTTATCAGAATCTAAATTAGGCTGTCAATATTTCGTTTCGACAGCAATAGAATTGAGAGAATCCTTTATTGGCAAAGCATTAATGTATCAGCAAAGTGATAAAATTTACTTAAGAGGTATCGATCCTGTTCAAACTGAAGACTTTGTATTATTTGATTTTAATTTAAGACCTCAACAAGTTCAGGAAGTAAAAATTTTTCATAATGGATTACACAGTACTTTCAACTACTCATTAGAAAAGAAAATCACCATAAATGATGGCCCTGAAGTTTATATTTTTAGAACACTAGAATTGCGATCCTATGAAGGTATGAGTTTAGATGTTATGTTTTTTATAACAAAAGAACACGGAGTAATTGGTTCTTTTACAACCACAGAGGAGAGAACAGAAGAAGGAGAGGAAATAATGATATCCCCAAGAGGGAATATTTTGAAAGACTATATTGACTATTCAAATTTTGCATTGCGGGAATTATTGTAATACGAAAAAAATAGGATGTCAAAAAAACTAAAACACTACCCGCCAACTCACCCCATTCCCACCAAAACTCAGCCCACCAATCAACGGATGCAAATCCTTCCCATGTTGATGATGCACCCAAAACACCGCCAGATCAAAAACCAATAAAAACGCACCTTGCAATATAATACTCTCTCCAAAACCCGCAAGTCGTTCCGGATTTTTGGTCGTTGTTTTTGCGCGTTCTCGTAGATACGCACCGCCCATGATATAACCGACATCCAATCCAGCATTGAATAATAAAATCCGGGTAATTTTTTCTTGTTCTTTCAAACTACCGAGTAAATCAAAACTAGCCGGATCAGTTTTGACAGCATTATAATATGCAAAGCCCGCGATTCCTAAATTGATGGCGCCCCAGCCAAGATTCATTTGATGAAAATATTTGGCTTTCCCCGTTTTTTGTCCCGTAAGTAATGCGCCCGATGCGAGGTTGCCAATGGCCCAGCCACCTAAGACGGTCATCGCAGTACGATTGATTTTTAACCGTTGGGTATTAAAATCGAGGAGGGCAGGATCTTGTCCCAATAGCATATTAGCGAAGCCTAAAAAGAGGAGGACTAAGAGTAATTTATGGGGTGTATTTAGTTGGTACATATTCATAATGTTAAAAAAACTTTAAAAAATCTTACTTTCTCCGTAACTTCCAAGCAAATCAGAACGTCTTCCTGACAAATAGACTTTATTCTAAAATATTATGTATGCTCCCAAATGATCTTTTTAATCAGCTTTTCAGCTTTTTTTTCGCCCATAGCTCGGCTATGCGCTCAAAAAAGAGCTTCAATCTAATCAAAAATCTCTATTTGGTTTCTTTACAAAAAATTTCAGATTAAAGTCTAATGACCAGAAAACAATTCAATAAAAATATTTTACCGCTCCGCGAAAAACTCTACCGTTATGCGCTCAGTATTACGTTGGATACTAGTTTGGCGGAAGATGTTCTACAGGACGTTTTTATTAAGTTGTGGACCAAACGAGATCAACTAGATCAAGTGGAAAACCAAGAAGCTTGGTGTGTTCGAATCGTTAGAAATCAATCTTTGGATCGAATCCGTCAACGTAAAAGGCAACCAGTAGAATTAGAAAAGGTTCAGTATGCCGTCAGTGCTTTTGCCACCACAGATATGCTAGAACACGAAGATTTACTTCAACAGATTCGGTTGGTTCTAGAAAAATTGCCCGAACAACAAAGAGAAATTTTTCGCTTACGAGAACTCATGGGCTATAGCAACGCAGAAATCGAAGAGATACTACATTTAAATCACAGTCAGGTAAAAGTTAGTTTGTTCCGAGCTAGACAAATTATCCGGAAGCAAATTGATAAAATAATTAATTATGGGGTCTAAAGAAATACAAATTTTAGTAGAAAAATATTGGGCAGGAAAAACGTCTCCTACCGAAGAGGCGAAGCTCAAAGCATGGTATAGCGAACATGCAGACGGCACCGATCCGGAAACAGAACGTTATTTTTCGATGCTAGGAAATTTTGCTAAAATAAAATCTGATCCTAGTATTTCGATCGAACTTCCAGAAAATACGTCTGTTCGCCGAATAAATCAGCCGAGTAGATTTAATTATACGTACTTGTCTCGTATTGCAGCAGTACTGATCATTGCGATGGGCCTTACACTGATTTGGAAAATGCAACCGAACAATATAAGTACCGCAACCACCGAAGAAGTTTATACTCAAGAAGAAATTCAACAGTCTTACGAAGAAGCAAAATCTGCACTCTTATTGATTGCATCCAAACTTAATAAAGGCAAAGATGCAGTGGGACAGCTGGATAAATTTTCGGAAACGAAAAAACGAATTAGCGAATAAAATGATTAGGCCACAAAGGCACTAAGACACAAAGAAAAAATAAATTTAGTGTGTGCTATGATAGAAGAAAAAACTTAGTGCCTTTGCGACTTAGTGGCAAAAAATAACATTTAAAAACAATCAAAAATTAGAAAATATGAAAGCCTTACAACTATTCTTAGTTTTCTTTTTCTCTCTTACGGCGGTGATCGCTCAGGAGGATATGATCTCCCGTCATTTCGGAGAATATGAAAAAGATCAAAGTATTGAAAAAATAAATCTAGATCGTACAACCTTTGAGCGTTTTGCGACGATCAAAACAGAAGATCCGGGAGAGCTACGATTGATCCAAGCTTTTCAAGAATTGAACGGTGTAAAAGCGATCTTTTTGGAGCACGATCCAACCGCTCATGCTTTGGGTAAGGAAGCAGTTCGAACGGTGATGGCAGATGAATCTTACGAAGAATTAATGTCTATTAATACGAAGCAAGAAAATGTTTTGATGACGATTCGTGAAGAAGAAGATGTTGTGAAGGAATTATCGATTATCGTAGGCGCTGATCAAAATTTTATGGTCGCTACGCTTTATGGAAAAATTGATCTAAAAACCTTTTCAACGATTACTACGGTATTAAGAAAAAATGGAAAAGAGTGGTTTAAGCAATTTCAGAATATTGCTACCGAAGAACTTAGTTTTGGTCCATCTGTCGCTACTGGAAAAGCGCCAAAGGCAACGTGGGACGACGATTTAGGAATCCGAATTTTTCCAAATCCGGCAAGTTCTTACATTCGGTTAGAAGCTCAAAAAACGAACGACGAAACTTATAAAGTTGAATTTTATTCGCTAGTAGGCGAAAGATTACAAGTGGCACAAAACGTAAGTTTACCACATCAGATTAACTTATCTGATTTACCAGCTGGAACTTTTGTAGTGCGACTGACTGCACCTGACGGAAGATTTAAAAACTACCGTATTCTAAAATCAAATAATCGACCGTAGAGATTGTTGAATCGCTTCGCTTGTTGAATCGTTGAATTGTTTTACGTAAGACAGAAATTAAATTACTTAAGGCTGAGAGGAACGTTTAATTTTTCTTCCGAATTTATGAAAACAAAAAGCGACGGAAGGAGCGTTTGCTTGAATAAATACAGAATTAAAGAAAATTAAAAAGTGACTCGAAGTATAATATTAAAAATAATTAAAATAATAATAAAGATGAAAAAGTTATCAATCCTAGTAGTTATGGTATTAATATCATTCACTACTTACGCACAAAAAAACGCTGTTTCTAAACACTTTTCTCAATTTCAGCGAGATACTTCTTTTACGAAAGTAAGTGTAACCAATAAAATGTTTTCACTTTTTACAGAAATTGAAACAGATGATGAAAGTGAGCAAGAAATTTTAGCAGCGATGGCTAAATTAAAAGGAGTAAAAGCCTTGTTTACCGATGATAATAAAAACGCAAACTTATTAAATCGTTATTATGATGCATTGGAGACGATTGAAAATGACGGTAGTTTTGAAGAGTTAATGACCGTAGAAGATCGTCGCGAAAATGTTGCTTTTATGATTCGAGAGAATGCAGGTGGAGTGATTCAAGAGTTGCTGATGATCATGGGAGGACCTGATAATTTTATGGTCATGAGTGTCTATGGAGAAATTGACTTGGCAAGTATCGGAAAGATTTCCAAGGCATTGAAAATAAAAGGAATGGAGCAGTTTGAAAAAGTTGCTGAGTAAGAATTTTTTATGAAAAAAATTAAAAGCCATTTGCTGTTTGCTGTTTGCTATTTGCTTTCCTTTATCGCGTTTTCAGATGCGATTGAGGGAAGCAAGAAGCTAGCGGTACGAAGCAACTTACCAAACTTGTTGCTGTTACTTCTAGGCATACTGATCTTAGGAGGTTGTAATTCTGCTAGTAAAGGCGAATCGGAGATTTTACGTGAATTAAGGGCGACTGAATTAGTATTGAATGGTCGTTCAGATTTTATTCAGACCAGTTATTTTTTCTATCCATCGACGATGCGGATGGTTAATGTTGATAATATGCCTAACTGGAATGAAGCGATTAAAGAGGTACGACGGTTGAGTGTGCTTTCGATGTGGCCGGATCGGTTTGATGATGCCAAACAAAAAGAGGTCATAGAAGGATTGGAAACCAAAGAAGGGTTTTCGGTTTATGCAGAAATGGATGATAAGTATTCAGATTTTAAATTATTGGGTAGAGAGAATGGAAGTGAAGC
>CALKJE010000366.1 GCA_937995675.1 uncultured Saprospiraceae bacterium | reverse complement strand
ATCTACCGACCAAGCAAAGACAACGAAATGGCTTCTATGACCTTTCACCTGACCAGTCGTGAACGTAATGACATTCAGCATGCCTTTTTCCTACCAGAAAACCAAAAAGGAGTAAAACGCCTCTTAGAAATTTTTAAAGATCAATAATCCAATCAAGATCTCGCCATCAAGTAGAATTCTTCATCAAAAACCACGAAAGAAGAGTCATTATTAATTATTCATTCCCCCATTATTAATTATTAATCATATCAACACCTATAATTTTGCCTTTCCCCTTCTTAACTGTATCTTTGCACCTTCGTTTCACAACCTTGTGTTCCATATATTAAAATTATTACTTATGGCTATGCCTAAAAAGATCAAATCTGCTCTTGTTTCTGTGTTTTCAAAAGAAGGATTAGAGCCTATCGTCCGGTTATTAGACGATCAAGGAGTAAAACTATATTCTACTGGCGGAACCCAAAAATTTATTGAAAATCTAGGTATTACGGTAGAAGCAGTGGAAAATATCACGGATTACCCTTCTATTTTGGATGGTCGAGTTAAGACTTTACACCCAAAAGTATTTGGTGGATTGTTGGCCCGTCGAGAAGAAGGACATCTAGCGCAGCTGGCAGAATACGATATTCCAGAAATTGATCTGGTAGTAGTGGATTTATATCCTTTTGAAGAAACACTAGCATCTACCAATGATGAACCGACGATTATTGAGAAAATCGACATTGGTGGTATTTCGCTAATCCGTGCTGCTGCCAAAAACTACCGTGATGTAGTGGTGGTACCAAGTCGAGAGGAATATCAAATGATTGCAGATATTCTAAAAGAAAATAATGGCGTGACGACCATGGCAGAGCGAAAAGAATTAGCTCGCCGGGCATTTAAAGTTTCTTCAAACTACGATGTAGCTATTTTTAATTATTTCAATGAAGAATCGGAGGATACCGTATTTAAGCAAAGTATCCATAATTCGCAGCCTTTACGGTATGGTGAAAACCCACATCAAAAAGGAAATTTTTATGGAGACTTCGACGCAGTATTTGAACGTCTGGGTGGTAAACCGATCTCTTATAATAATCTAGTAGATATCGATGCGGCTGTTAATTTAATGGCAGAGTTTAAAGCCGATAACCCAACCTTTGCGGTGCTCAAACATACCAACGCTTGTGGCATTGCTACTCGTGAAACAGTTTTGGAAGCTTGGAAAGCAGCGCTTGCTGGCGATTCTGTTTCTGCTTTCGGAGGCATTCTGATTTCTAATCATACAATTGACTTAGCAACAGCTAGGGAGATTGATAAAATATTTTACGAAGTACTGATTGCTCCAGAATTTACGGACGAGGCAAAAGAATTGTTAGGAAAAAAGAGCAAAAGAATTTTATTAAAAATTAAAGACTTCTATGTTTCTAAAAAATCCTTTAAGACTTTACTCAACGGAGTAATCGAGCAGGAGATGGATTTAAAAACAGAAATAGAAGAAGATTTTAAAATAGCCACCAACGAGGCACCAACCATTGCACAGATTGACGATTTATTATTTGCGAATAAATGTGCTAAACACTTAAAATCGAATACGATTGTGTTAGCTAAAAATCGTCAATTAGTAGGAATGGGATGCGGTCAAACTTCCCGTGTAGACGCACTAAAACAAGCGATTACAAAAGCCAAACATTTTGGATTTGAATTAGAAGGAGCGGTGATGGCTTCGGATGCTTTTTTCCCATTTCCAGATTGTGTAGAAATCGCATGGGACGCAGGAATCAAAGCAGTTATTCAACCAGGAGGATCTGTAAAAGATCAACTAAGTATTGATTTTTGTAATGAAAAAGAAATACCAATGGTAATGACTGGGACGAGACACTTTAAGCATTAATGCACCATTTTTAGAAAGGAAATCATCTATAAAGAAATGGCCAGTTAGATTTTAATTGCGTTTTTTACGTTAAAAAAAGCCAACTAGCCAACCAGCTAACAGGCCAACCAGCCTAAAAAAAGTACTCATTTGAATCTTATTCTTGACATTGGCAATACGAGAACTAAAATAGGCGTTTTTAAAGGACACAGGTTGGTGAAAAAAATGGTTTGGGATCAATGGACGTTACGCCAAGTAAAAGAATTGATCGAGCAAAAGAAAATTACCCGGGTCGCCCTTTCTACTGTTAGCGGCCTTAAAAAACCGGTAGATAATTTTTTTAAAAAGCATTTTTACTACATAAACCTGAATGCCAACACTGCTCTTCCCATTCAAAATCGTTACAAGACTCCTCAAACGCTGGGAAAAGATCGCTTAGCTGCGGTCGTAGGTGCTTTTGCCGAATATCCTGGTCAGCACAATCTAGTCATAGATGCAGGTACCTGTATCAAATACGACTTGATTACTGCCGATGGTGATTATTATGGTGGCAGTATTTCGCCTGGTATCGAAATGAGGTTTAAAGCCATGAACCACTTTACGGCCAAATTGCCGCTGGTGGAGCGTGGTAGTGTGCGTAATTTTATAGGAACCAATACCATAACCGCATTGCAGACTGGTGGTCAGCTAGGAGCAATTGCGGAAGCAAGCGGTTTTATCCGTTGGTATGAAGAAAAATACGGACAGATTAACGTTATTTTAACAGGCGGGGACAGTAATTTTTTTGCAAAAAAATTGAAAAACCGGATATTTGTAAATCAAAATTTAGTGCTGACCGGACTAAATAAAATTTTAAACTATAATGTCGAATTATCGGAGTAGAAAATTGTGGGTAATGTTTTGTCTTTTAATTGGGATAACTACCTACAGCTTTGCTCAGCCAAAAATTAATTCCCCTTATTCCCGGATCGGTCTGGGTAATTTGGTTAATCCTGCCTTTTCTCATGCACGTGGTATGGGAAGTTTAGGGGCTGCTTACAACAATTCTTTTCATATCAATACCATCAATCCAGCCTCCTATGCTTTCTTAGGACTTACGGCATTTGATGTTGGTCTGAATGTAAAAAGAACAATTCTCTCAGGGACCGAGGGTAGTCAAACACTCTACACGGGAAATCTTGATTACATCTCCCTCGCATGTCCTACCAAAAATCCAAAGAATCGTGCAGCCAACCCAATCAAATCTCCTTGGCATTGGGGAATGAATCTCTCCTTTTTACCTTACTCTAACGTAGGATACCGAATCGAATCTCAGGATGTTACGGAAGATGGTGAGGTCGTTGATTTTCAGTTTGAAGGAAGTGGAGGAACATTCAAAGTTCATTGGGGAAATGCAGTACGATACAAAGATTTCTCTGTTGGTCTTAATTTTGGTTACCTATTCGGTAAAATATCCAATGACCAGATCATTAGCTACCAAGATCTGGAATCCGCTTATTTCAATGATTTTAGTGACGAATTTAGTATTGGCTCTATTATTTGGAATTTAGGAGCGCAATATCGTTATGCTTTCACGAAGATGAAGGAGGGAGAAAAGAAAAGAACTGGAAAATTCCTAACCTTTGGAGCCTACGGAAATAGTGGAAATAACGTCAACTTTAATGCAAGCCAACTCAAGCAACGTGTCAATAACGTTTATGGAGCTAGTAGCATCAATCCTTTACGTGATACGATCGTTAATACTCAAAATTCAGACTTAAAAGGTAAACTACCAGCAGATTTTGGTGTTGGTGTTTATTATGAAAAAGTAAATAAAGGAGGTGCTGGGATTGACTTTAAGACCACGGCTTGGAGTAAATACGAAAATCCAATTCGACCTACAGAAAGGTTAAGTAACTCTTGGAGATTGGCTGTTGGAGGTAATATTACACCTAATTATAACTCAATTAGTAGCTTTTGGAAGCGAATTAATTATCAAGCAGGCCTCTATTATGGAAAAGATCCTCGAAGTTTTGACAAAAGTTTAACAGATCTTGGTGTTACCTTTGGTATACGTTTACCAGTCATAAGTAGACAAAGACCTCCTTCTTTTATTAATTTTGCCATTGAAGTTGGACAATTATCAGGAAATAATACAATTAAAGAAACCTACGGTAAGGTAACTCTAGGTTTCACATTAAATAATAACGATTGGTTTCTTAAACGTAAATTTTATTAATTATGAAAAAACGACAAAATTTAATCCTAGCCGGGGCAGTAGCCATATTTTCTTTATTCTCTGTTGCCTTGTCAGCACAGTGTGGTACTTTCGATGAATCTCCTAACGGAGAAGACGGACTAGTGGCTCACCAAATCTATCGAGATGCGGTTAAAGCAGGTGACTTAGCAGGTGCTTACGAAAACTGGGAAACAGCCTATAAAATCGCACCAGCAGCTAATGGTAGCAACTATCTACACTATGCAGATGGTCGTAAGATTTTAAAAGACAAGTTTGGAAAAGCGACAGACGAAGCTGAAAAGCAAACGCTCGTAGATCGAATCCTTAAATTATATGATGAGCAAGTTACTTGCTATGGTAAAAATGGACAAGAAGCGTACTTGTTAGGCCGTAAGGCATATGATGTCTTTTATTATTACCAACAGTATGTTACTGGACCAGACGATGTTCTACAAGGTATGCTTGAAAAGACCGTAAAGTTGGCTGGTAACGATATCGAAGATATTATCCTTGTCCCTTACGCAACGGTGGTTGTAAACCAATTTGCTGCTGAAAAAATGGACAAAGCTGGAGCTCGTGCTGCTTACGATCAGTTAAATGCTATTGCTGACCATAATATTGCGAACAATGCTGCTACTGCAGAACGTTTTAAGCAAGCAAAAGAATCTATGAACGGAGTATTTGTTCGAATTGAAAGAAATATTTTTGACTGTGCTTATTTTGTTAATAAGCTAGAGCCTGCTTACCGTCAAGATGCAGATAATATTAAAGTAATTGAAAACACAATTCGTGAACTAAAGCGTCAAGGTTGTGAAGCTAGCGAACCTTTATTGGCAGAGCTAGAAGGAAAGTATGCTGCTTGGGCACAAAAAGAAAATGCAAGTCGTGTAGCAACATTTGAAGCGAACAACCCAGCAAGTATTGCTAAAAAATTATACGATCAAGGTGACCATGCTGGTGCGATTGCTAAGTACCAAGAAGCAGCAGATGCAGAAACGAATCCAGAAAAGAAAGCTGGATACATGTTCTCTATTGCTTCTATTCAAGGACGTAAATTGAAAAAATATAGCAAGGCACGTTCTACTGCTTTAGCTGCTGCTAAAATGCGTCCTAACTGGGGACGACCTTACATGTTGATCGGTGACCTTTATGCTTCTTCTGCTCGTAGTTGTGGAAGTGACTGGAATCAGCGTCTAGCAGTATTAGCTGCGATCGCTAAATATTCTCATGCACGTTCTATCGATCCTTCAGTAGCTGACGAAGCTGGCAATAAAATCGGAAAATATGCTGCCTCTAAGCCTGAAAAGAAAGATGGTTTTATGCAAGGTATCAAAGCAGGTGACACTGCTAAAGTAGGATGCTGGATCGGTGAAACCGTTCGAGTAAGCTTTAAGTAATGGCCGAAAAATAAGTCTCGTATTTTGGCTAGGGAATTTTGGATCAAGATGAGGCAAAAAACATAGGTGATGCCATAGCATCGACGAGGCTTTTTAACGAAATATTGATCCAAAAGGTCCAGCCATAAATCGGGAAATTATTGTTTGACCATTACTGAGTAAGCAATAATTCTTTTAAAGAATTTGATACTTAACCTTTTGGTAAGGAATATCAGATAAACTTTCATGAAAAAGCTTCGTCTTACTTAAAGACGGAGCTTTTTTTGAAGTTGTTTAATAATTCGAAAAGCAGCCGAGAACTAGAGAAAATTTTTCAAGTCGAGCCTCTTTTTGAAGTGCATAGCTTTAGCTATGGACGAGAAAAAAGGCGAAGAATTGGAGAATTTTATCAGTTCGTAGGCCATTTTGGAGTTTTTAAACAACTTCTATTATCTTAGTAGTTCAAACTAGTACTTCAAAACAAATTCAAACATGAAACGAATCAATATTATTTTATCGCTGACCTTATTTGCTGTGAGCGTATTATTGTATGCTTGTACTCCTAAAACAACAGAGGCTGCTAAGACTCCACCCGTCACAGCAACCAAAGTAAAGAAACCAGTTGACACCGCAAATCTCAGTTCTTGTCAAAAATGGGTCAACGAACCTTTTGAACAGGAAGCACTCGAAGCACACGTGCTCTACCGCGATCAGATGAAGGCGCAAAACTATAAAGAGGCTTTACCTTTATGGGAAACCGTATACAAAATGGCACCAGCCGCAGATGGTCGTCGAGATGTTCATTATATGGACGGAGCTAGAATCTATAAGTATTTAATTACTTATGAAGCTACCACAACTCCTGAGCAAAAGAAAGCTTATCAGGAAAAAGTATTCGAACTTTACGACCAAGCACTAGCTTGTTATCCTAAAAAAGCGACCGATTATAAAGCCCTCATGGCCTATGATTATTTTTATACTTTCCCTGGTACAAAGTCGCAAGAAGAGATTTATAAAATGTACACTGAAATCGTTGATGCAGACGGATTAGAAACCAGTGTTTCTGTTTTAAATCCTTTTACTTCTTTAGTGGTAAATTTATTATTGGAAGAAAAAATTCCAATGGTAGAAGCACAGAAATATGCAGGAAAAATCAACGAGATTTTTGCCCATAATAAAAAAGAAAGAACACCAACTGAATGGAAAAAATTAGGTTGGGATATCGTAGAAAGTTATACACCGCCTCGTCTAGAACAATTGGAAGGAATTAAAGGCTTCTATGGTTGTGATCATTTTATTAATAAATACGCCGCCGAATATCAAGCAAACCCAAATGATTGTGAAGCCATCGGAACTTTCATCGCTCGTCTTAAATACGGTGGATGTGCAGAAACTGATCCTAACTTAGTGGCAGCACGTGCGGCTAAAACGGCAAATTGTAAACCTGTTGGAATTCCTACGGAGGGCAAATGTGTATTCTTAGGTGACGCAAGAGATTGTATGGAAAATGGAGATTACGATTGTGCGATTAGTAAATACGAAGAATACGTTAACTGTATTGATGACAATTCCAAAAAAGCAAACATCAACTTACGAATTGCGAAGATCTACTACGTCCACAAAAAGAAATATTCTCAAGCGCGTAAGTATGCTCGAAAAGCCGCTTCTCAGAAATCAGGCTGGGGTGCACCTTACATGTTGATTGGGACCATGTACGCTTCCTCTGGTCCACTATGTGGTCCTGGAACGGGGTTCGATAGCCAGCGAGTAACTTGGGCAGCGATCGACAAATGGAACAAAGCCAAGTCCATTGATCCTAGCGTAGCAGCAGATGCAAATAAACTAATCAATCGCTATAGCCAGTACATGCCAACCCGTGCCGATATTTTCCAACGAGGAATCAAAGAAGGTTCTACCTATAAAGTCCCTTGCTGGATTCAGGAGAATACAAAAGTAAGAATCGCTAAGTAGTGATTGTTGAAGCGCTTCGCTTGTTGAAGAGTTGAAGCGCTTCGCTTGTTGAAATGCATACAGGTTGTTGAAGCGTTGAAATAAAATAACGCTTCAACAATCTACCGGCTGGCAGGCTTATTTTTTTTACGTAAAAAGATATACACGTTAAAGTGTCTCTGCGCCTTTGCGACCTCTGCGAGAAAAATCACGATAAAAGATCTACACGCCAAAAGGACCATACCTAATCCGGTACGCAGGCATTATTAATTTTTCATTAAACAATTATTAATTACCTCAAGACCCATGCAAAAATACCTATACCTCCTTCTCCCCATTCTCCTCTACGGCTGCTCCGCCTCAATAGATCAGACGCCGCCACCCGCGCCTCCGTCAGAAGTAAGTACCACTGATTTGACTGCTCGTTTATCTGCTCATTTTATCAAAGACCCGAAAACACAACCTGAAAAAGATCAGAATGCCCTCGTCGGATATGCGATCGACAAAGATATAAATGTGCACAGAACCTCCTCTGGAATGTACTATCAAATTCTAGTAGAAGGTGAGGGAGCGTCCCCAACGGCGACCACTAAAATCAAAGCACATTACGAAGGAAAGCTACTCGACGGAACGGTATTCGATTCATCCTATAAACGCGGAAAACCACTAGCGTTTAAACTCAATCAAGTCATCCGAGGTTGGCAGGAAGCACTACAATTATTAAAGCCCGGAGGCAAAGGCATTTTCTTAATTCCTTCTCGTATCGCTTATGGTGCGAAAGGTTTTGGCCATGAAATTCCTCCAAACGCCCCCTTAGTATTTACGGTAGAGTTGCTAAAATCAGAATAAAATTGTCCGCTCTTTTGTAATAAGCCAAATTAACAATGGAAGGAAATTTTCCTTTTAATAAAAAGCTATCTATCTAATAAAAAGTCCTTATCATTGCGGTTTTATAACTAAAATAAGCCGTTTTGAAAAAACAATTATTTTTATTATTAGGGATTTTATTGACCTACCAGCTATCAATTGCGCAGGATTCCCTCCAACTAGATCAAGTAGTCGTAACTGCCACTCGTATTCCGACGGCTTCCTATAAAACAGGAAGAAGTATCTCGATTATTAGCGCAGATGAATTGCGTGAATTACCCATAACCACCGTCGATGAGATGCTTCGTTATCTACCAGGTGTCAACCTCAATAGTAGAAATGATTTTGGTGTTCAATCTGATATCGGTATTCGAGGTAGCACCTTTTCACAAGTATTGATTTTGGTAGATAATGTCCGAGTCAACGATCCGCTGACCGCACATTTTAATAATAATATTCCAGTACCACTTTCTGAAATTGCACAGGTAGAAATTATTCGTGGACCTGCTGCTGCTTCTTATGGTAGCGATGCAGTCGGTGGAATCATTCATATCAAAACCAAAACTTTCTTATCTTCGGAAGATAATAAATCGGTCAGCACACGTGGTAATGTAGGCATTGGAAAACACAATTTAAATCGTACCGACCTCGGCGTAAATTTGCAAAAAAGTAAATGGCATTTTTCTACCGCCTATAAAGCCAATATTGCAGATGGAGAGACGTATGTCAATCCTAATTTTTTAGCAGGTACCGATCCAGATAGTCTATACCAAAATTTCTTTGACTTGCGTACGATCTCTGCAGCGGTTGCTGGAAATTTAGGAAGCGGTTGGAGCGTCTATGGTAGAGTAGGATACGACTATCGAGATTTTAATGCAAAATATTTTTATACGCGAAGTGCATTTGATGAATCGGAAGAAACCGTAAAAAGTCTTTGGACACAAGGAGCGATTACCTACCAAAAAAACAAGCATGAAGTTTCTCTGACAGGTGGGTATAAAACGACAAATGACCTTTTTGTTTTTAATCCACTTTTCTCACCCAATGAACACGATACAAAACAAGTTTTTACAAACCTTCAACATAATTTTACGATCAATGATAAAATGAATTTGGCTTCTGGTGTACAGTTGGTAGATAAAAAAATCAATAGTACAGATCGTGGTGATCACCAGAATTTAGCGGTTGGAATTTATAGTGTTTTATCTTATGCATTATCAGATCGCTGGCAGACACATGTAAGTTTACGGGCAGAGCATGATGAAAATTTTGGTTGGGAAATTTTACCACAAGCGAGTTTGAGTTACCGTCAGAATGGATTTGTGTTTAGAACATCTTATGGACGTTCCGTTCGGGCTGCTGATTTTACAGAACGATTTATTTCTTCGCAGATATCCAATTTATCGCCAGGTCGTAATGTAGGTAATCCGGATTTGCAAGCCGAGTCTTCTCATTCTTTTGATTTGGGTGGTGAATATTATTTTAATAAAAATGGTTTATTTTCATTAACGGGTTTTTATCGAAATTCTACTAATTTAATTGATTATACTTTACGAAATTCATCTACGATTACGAATGTAAAAAACCTACAAGAAGATGCAGATTATTTCTATGCTGATAACCTTTCTAATAGTAGCGTAATTGGCTTAGAAGGTTCGGTAAAATATAGGTTTAACTGGAATAATAAAATTGATTTTAATACCCAACTTGCTTACACTTGGTTACAGACCAAAGCAGAAACGGGCGAATTATCAAAATATATTGCCAACCATCCAACGCATCAATTTGGACTAACCTTAGATTTGACAGCTTACAATTTTCAAATAACTTCTGCGACCAGTCTGAGTACTCGACAGGATGAATTAGTAGAATCAATTGATGGAGAAATTCAGAAAGATTATTTAGTGACACACCTTAAATTAGGATACAATCTATCAAGTGCTTTCACTCCTTATGTTGAAATTAGAAATCTATCCAACACCAATTATCAAGAAATTTTAGGTGCCAATCTACCTCGCCGTTGGTGGAATGTTGGCGTTACTTGGAATTGGTAGTTTTGACAATGATTAAAGATGAAAAAAGAGAGCCGATCTGTTCCTTACAGATCGGCTCTTTCAATTGATAACCCTAAATTAGTCTTACTTTATCTTAATAAATTTAACTGGACTTTCCGTCGGGTTTGTACTTTCATAAATGAAGTAAGTTCCGTTTGGTAGATCACCAGTATCTATTCGTAAAGTATTCTGACCAAAATCAGTATCAATCACATAAGACTGCATCATTCTTCCAGTAATATCTCTGATCACTAGTCTCGTATTCAATGATTCAGTATATAGTTCTACTGTTAACTGTTCATCAGCTAATGGATTAGGATAGACCTTTATTGTATTAGCTTTCTTACAATCCAATTCTAGATTGATCATATCACTATACTCAAAAGTCTCATCTAAATCAACCATTTTAAGTCGATAATAATTTTCGTCATTCGCTTTAGTATCAATAAAAATATAACCTGTAGCCGTTGTGGATCCATTAGACATCATCTTACCAATTTTAGTAAATGTTCTTCCATCTTCACTTCGTTGAATTTCATAATGACTGAAATTTATCTCGGAAGCGGCAGACCATTTTAGTGTTACCTTACAGTCCGAAATAGTTCCTGTAAAGGAAGTCAGTTCAACAGGTAGTACGGTCGTTTTAAATCCAAAATCATAACCAGCAACTGCCAATTCACTTGCAGGACTTGCTAGGGTAGTAACGTCAGCTTCTCCTTTGTTAGGAGTAACCATGGTACCACTTGGATCATTAGAATCAAGTCGGTCATTGCTACCTGCATTAAGTGTTGTCACCTCCATTCCTGATGGTGTAGCAGCACTGATAGTATAATCCGGGGCAGTTGCGCCACTATAATTTTCATCCAATAATAATTGACCAAAACTATAGAATCCTTGAGCATCTGTTGTCGTTATGACGGTAATATCGTCCAAGTCATCGCCATCATAATCTACCATCATAGTCACGATCACATTGGCAATTCCAGTTTCTCCAACATCTTGCAATCCATTTGCATTCGTATCATTCCATACTCTGTTACCTACGGCTGCTCCTTGGTTATAATAACCAAAGTCGATGTCAGTTTGGTCCGTTCCATTAATGACTACTGCTACAGGATCAGATTCGCTATCCGTACCCAAGCTATGCCAGAATCCGGTAAGGCTTTCTTGCACATCACTCACGATTACCATATAATTACCATCTGGTAGGTTTTGGAAACTATAGTTCCCCATTGCATCCGTAGTAGTGGTTGCTAGAATATCACCTGCGTTATTGGTCAAGGTTACCGTTGTGTTAGCAAAGCGATCAGCCTCACTACCATCTAGCGTTCCATCTGCGTTCTTATCTTCCCATACCGTACCATCGATGGCATGTGGTGTATTGGCGGCATACCCAAAATCTTTGGTGAAATCCAATCCACCATTCGTTGCTAAATCAGAAGTAGACATGCTAGTTCCTGGAGCAGCACCATCTGGATCAACGGAGTTGAAATAAATATTTCCACCAGGTAAGCTTGATACATCCACTGCTACTACATAAGTGGCTACGGGATCAAGCGAACCGAAATAGTAAGTACCGTTTCTATTTGTTTGAGTAGTTGCCACCAGTGTAGTGCCGTCTGCTTCAAATAAATTAACCAATACTTTTTCCGCGCCTTCACCAGGTGTAATAGCACTATCATTATTGGTATCAATAAAAATAGTATTTCCAATAATTCCTTGATTTGGTAAATGTTGATTTGGTGCAAAACCAAAATCTTGTAAAACATTATTCTCATTAGCACCAACGGTGAGAGTAGAAACAAAATCATTATTTCCATCTGCGTCACTTACTGGCTCTAGCGAGTTTAAGATATTTCTGGTGTCGGTTACTTTTACAGAATAAGTATCTGCTGGTAATCCACCAAAGATATAATTACCATTTTCGTTTGTTGTAGTGGTCGCAATTACTTGACCTGCGTTATTAGTCAGCTGCATCGTTACACCGGGAATTCCTGGTTCGTCCACATTTTGAATACCATCCGCATTTGCATCAATAAATACTACATCGCTAATGGTAGACCCACTAGTTGGTTGATATCCAAAGTCACCTAATAAGACTACATCACCAGGAGCGACCATCATTGGTTCGCTGATACTATCCGCATCTTTGTCTGGGTCGCCTGTTGGCGTAGTCGAAAGATTTGCGGGTAAAGTTGAATCATCTACTTCAAGCACATAAGCATTCGGATCAATATTATCAAAAATATAGAATCCACTAGCATCAGTAGTTGTCGTACCGACTGCGTTATCGTATACACCATCAAGGTCGTGATCATTGTATAACGTGACTATTACGTTCGGAATACCAGCTTCTCCCGCATCTTGAATACCATTACCATTGACATCATTCCATACTCGGTTTCCGATGGCTCCAGTGGTCATTCCGTTAGGATTATTTACATCCATAGTAGAAACATAATTATATCCAAAGATAGCACTTAGGTGCTCGTTTGCACCAACAGGAATTAGTACATTCGTAGTGTTGTCTGGCGTTACGATTCCGGTATCTTCGTTAAAAGTAGGTAGTAATCCAGTAGGTAAACCAGCACTAACTTCTACCGTATAGTTATCTGCTGGTACATCGTTAAAAATATATCCACCATTTAAACCAGTAATAGTTGTTCCAAGAATAGAGTTATCTGAAGCCCGTAATAAAACAGTTACATTTGGAATTCCTTCTTCACCTGCATCAAATATACCGTTTGCGTTTTCATCTAGCCAAACAGTATTACCAATAGTCGAGGTAGGTGCAAACCCAAAGTCATAGCTAGCAATAGCTGATTCAATGGCAGGATCCGCTGCTGCTGTAACCTCATTTTCTCCTTTGTTAGGAGTGACTGTAACACCACTTGGGTCACTAGAATCTAATCGGTCGTTACTACCTGCATTTAGCGTAGTGGCTCCCATTCCCGATGGAGTGGCTACGCTAATCGTATAAGCGGGATTAGTTGCGGCATCGTAGTTTTCATCTAATAATAACTGATTAAAACTGTAGAATCCTTGAACATCTGTGGTCGTTACAACGGTAATGTCGGCTGTATTGTCTCCATCATAATCTATGGTCATAGTAACCATTACGTTGGCAATTCCATTTTCTCCAACTTCTTGTAATCCATTTGCATTCAAATCATTCCATACTCGGTTACCTACTGCGGCTCCTTGATTATAATAACCAAAGTCGATGTCAGTTTGATTAGCTCCATTAATGATTACTTCTACTGGGTCAGATTCACTATCCGCACCTAAGCTATGCCAAAATCCGGTGAGACTTTCTTGAACATCACTTACAATTACTGTATATGTACCATCTGGTAAATTTTGGAAACTATAGTTCCCCATTGCATCGGTAGTAGTGGTTGCTAGAATCGCACCTGCATCATTGGCCAATGCTACGGTTGTATTAGCAAAGCGATCAGCCTCGCTAGCATCTAGCGTTCCATTTGCGTCATTATCCTCCCATATTGTACCATTGATGGCATAAGGTGTATTAGCAGTATATCCAAAATCTTTAGTAAAATCCAATCCACCTTTAGTAGCTAAGTCAGAAGTAGACACACTAGTTCCTGGAGCAGCACCATCAGGATCAACAGAGTTGAAATAAATATTTCCGCCAGGTAAGGTTGCTACATCTACAGCTACCACATAAGTGGCTAGAGGATCAAGTGCACCAAAATAATAAGTACCGTTTTTATTTGTTTGAGTAGTTGCTACTAGAGTAGTACCGTCCGCTTCAAATAAATTAACTGATACTTTTTCCGCGCCTTCACCAGGTGTAATGGCACCATCATTATTGGTATCAATAAAAATAGTATTTCCAATAATTCCTTGAGCTGGTAAATGAGCCGTTGGTGCGAATCCGAAATCTTGTAGCGTATTATCTGTTGTACCGTCAACAGTAACCGTAGAAACTAAGTCATTATTTCCATCCGCATCGCTGACCGGTACCAATGTATTGAGGACATTTCTAGTATCGGTTACTTTAACAGAATAAGTATCTGCTGGTAGTCCGCCAAAGATATAATTTCCGTTTTCGTCCGTTATCGTAGTAGCGATTACCTCACCTGCGATATTGGTCAACTGTATTGTCACACCCGGAATTCCTGGTTCATCTGTATCTTGAATACCATCCGCATTTGCATCAATAAATACGACATCGCTAATTGTTGATCCGCTAGTTGGTTGATATCCAAAGTCACCTAGTAAAACTACATCACCGGGGGCGACGATCATTGGTTCACTGATATTATCTGCATCTTTGTCTGGATCACCTGTAGGCGTCGTAGCAAGGTTTGCAGGTAACGTTGAATCATCAATTTCAAGTACATAAGCATTGGGATCAATATTGTCAAAAATATAAAATCCACTAGCATCGGTAGTTGTCGTACTGACTGCGTTATCGTATACACCATCAAGGTCATGATCGTTGTATAAAGTAACCATTACATTAGGAACGCCAGCTTCTCCTGCATCTTGAATACCGTCACCGTTGCCATCATTCCATACTCGGTTTCCGATGGCTCCAGTGGTTGTTCCGTTAGGATTGTTTACATCCAAAGTAGAAACATAGTTATATCCAAAGATAGCGCTTAGGTGTTCGTCCGCACCAGCAATATTTACACTGGTCGTGTTATCTGGAAGTAGTGTTCCGGTATCTTCGTTAAAAGTAGAAAGTAATCCAGTTGGTAATCCGGCACTAACTTCTACGGTATAACTATCTACTGGTAGATTATTAAAAATATACCCACCATTTAAGTCGGTAGTAGTTGTTCCAACGATAGAATTATCTGAAGCACGTAATAAAACAGTTACATTCGGAATTCCTTCTTCACCAGCATCAAATATACCGTTCGCGTTTTCATCTAGCCAAACGGTATTACCAATAGTGGCAGTAGGTGCAAAACCAAAATCTACGTCTAGGGTTATCTGTCCTGAACTACCAGTGGTGATTTCTACCGTTGCAAAATCTCCGATTACAGTCGCATGGTTATCGTTTTTACCATTTCCTGTATTTACCAAAGTAGTGTTATCAATTTCTGAATTAAAAGCTTGAACACTTATTAAGGCAATTTCAATTTTATAATTTGTATTATAATCTATTCCTCCTGTTACGTTAGCGTCAGTGAATAAATACATCCCGTTGGCATCCGTAGTAATGGTAGAAATAGCCACATCATTTTCATCCTTTAAGGTAACTGAAATACCCGGTATTCCTTTTTCACTAGCATCTTGGATACCATCGCCGTCAGCATCATACCAAACGTAATTTCCAATCTCTAAGGGAAGCGCAGTACAGGCTGCATCTAGAGCGCCTAGACCATTTCCTTTGGATAAAGTACCATTACTTGCTGGCGGTGTACCTCCCCAATCTCCTGTTTCGTAGAGGGTATATCCTCCTGTAAGATTTCCTAAGGTAGAGGCATTGGTACCAACTCCATGACGACCACCATCGGAGTTATCAAATTTTACAATACCACCTGAAAAGTCATTGAATGGATCCATACAACTGGTAATTACGTAAGGCTTTGCTTTTAGCTGTAATAAGGCTCCTTGTGTTGTTTCCCAGTGAAAGGCACCAGTTGGTGAATTAGGATCCCAGGTGTTATTAAAGTTATAAATATCCCAATGATAAAATTCTGTACTATCACTACCTGGACCGGAACCTTCAAGTCCTCCAACTCCAGCACAACTTCCACTGTTTCCAGTTTCTAGTGTGAAGTCATCACTTCCTGCATCATAGCAAGCCTTTAAAATATCACCGGCAGAAGTTCCCCAAGTGAGATTCGTATCAGTGATTTTAAAATATTTTTCTCCACCGGTCTGATCTCCAAAACGATCTCTAAAACCTAAAATCATGTCCCCTTCAGCGGTGAAGGTCATATCTGATAGAATAGGTTGAGGAAATCCAATTTCTCGATTACTACGATCCATATAAGTGATGTTTGAGTTGGTTGCCCAAGGGCGCCACTCAGAAGACACCTCACTAGATTCAGCGTTTGATCCAATAAAAGCTTGACGAGAATAATCTAGCGGAATAGTAAGTTCAAGGTTGAAATTTGTCCCGGTTGTTTCTAGTGAGTGCACATAAGCGTTGCTTGCATTCTCGTCCACTGTTCCAACCCATAATTTATTGTCGTGATATGCCAACCCAAAAGGACGATGACGACCAGCACTGGTGGCATCTGGTGCATCCCATGAAGTTACGATTGAAGCGTTAGCAGTAATTCCATCGGTTACATCAAAGGCATATATTTTTTTATCAAAAAGATTAATTGCATAGAGTGTGTTTTTATCAGCTGAAAAAGTTAAATCACCAAATCCAATTTTTCCAACACCATCAAAAGAACTATCTCCAACACCAAGGTCATAAACGTGACCATTGGCAGCTGGATTGAAATCGTGTACATCCGTTCCAGTAGTATTGGCGGATCCCAAAAGATTGTCTAACTCAATTACCCCTGTAATATTACCAGACATATCCATTTGGTAGATAGCATCAGGTCCATTCGGTCCGAAGCCTACATACCTCTTGTGAAAGGCAGCTACATAATATCGCTCGTGTGTATTTTGCCAAGCGATTCCATAAACAGATCCAACTTGTCCATGTGAAGCGATTAAAGAAGCTTCATAATCTGCTGTTTTAGTAGTTCCGATAAAGTCATGTCCATCTGCACTAACTAGTAGTTTTGCAACTGCTGCTTCAGCAGTATAAGTGCCGTCATAGGGACCTTCTACATAGCAAGGAACAATAATAAATGGATCGTCTTCACAGTAACATTCTACTTGGCCTAGTCCAAGATTATTATTACAAGTTCCAGTAGTTGTAAATTGTGTAGCAGAACGAGAATCAGTCCCTGTTCGTGCTTCTTGCATACCTTCAGGTATTGTAAATTCTATACGATAATTATCTCCAGCAACTAATCCGGTAAATAAGTATTCCCCATTGATGTTTGAATTTAATGTCACTGGAGTAGTGCTTTGGTCCTCAAATAAGGAAACGGTGATATTTTCTAAAAAAGATTCACCAACATCTTTAATACCATTGGCGTTAAGATCTTCAAAAACAAATCCACCGATTTCGGTAGGATTGGTACAAGTAGGGTTGCCAGGACTGATAAAGGCCTTTACTTGTAAATAAGAAAAATTAAATAATAACAATAAAAAGATAGGTACGCCGGAGAACCGGACGTTCAATTCAAAACCAAAATGTCTCATAGTTGTGGACAGAATTTAGGGTGAAAAAATAAGTTTGCTCCGTCCAGGCAAAGGGGATGGGGTGCGATCGTATATGATCTCGTGTTATTTATCCTAAAATCATACCGTTTTGATTTGAATGTTGATAGTGTGACATTGATTTTGGTGTTAAATTATTGTAATTAACTATGTGTTTTGATTTACTTATATTCAATTAAATACTTTTATTTATCTCACATAAAAAATAAAATATTTATATTGTGACATTAATTTGAAACTTGTCAATATAGATAACACAGTCAAATGATGGAAAATAACCAATCTGGAACCTTAACTTGGGACACTTTTAGTCAAGTTGAAATGCGGGTAGGAACTATCCTAACAGCAGAGATTTTTGCAGAAGCACGAAATCCTGCTTATAAACTTACAATTGATTTTGGTCCGTTAGGTATTAAAAAATCTTCCGCTCAAATCACCAAGCTATATCAGCCGGAGGAATTGACTGGTCGCCAAGTTATTGCCGTTGTGAATTTTCCACCAAAACAAATTGCTACCATGATGAGTGAATGTCTTGTTTTGGGAACGATAGGCGACGAAAAAAGTATCACCTTGCTCACACCAGAACGTCCTGTTTCAAACGGATTACGCGTAGGCTAAATAATATTTTTTAATTTTTTACACCAATTTTTATCTTGTCTGCATCTTACTGAAAAAAAGAACCATTAAATTTTTTCAGTATGAAAAGGAAAATCAATACCCGACAATCCAACGAAGTCAATGCCGGTTCCATGGCGGACATCGCATTCTTATTACTCATCTTTTTTCTAGTAACCACGACGATTATCAATGATCAAGGAATCATGGTAAAGCTTCCTCCTTATGAAAAAATTGATACACCACCACCAATTATTCCTTCTCGAAATATTCTTACGGTTAAGCTCAATAAAGAAAATGCTTTATTAGTAGAAAGTGAAACGATGGACATCAGCCAACTGAAAGAAGCAACGAAAAATTTCATTCTCAATCCTACTCGAAGTGATCAATTGGCCAAAAGTCCTACCCAGGCAGTCGTGTCTTTACAAAACGATCGAGAAACATCTTACAAGGCGTACATTGCCGTTTACAATGAGCTCAAAGCCGCTTATGAGGAGTTGTGGAATAATCGCTCATTACAGGTTTACGGAAAAGACTATAGTCTGCTTACTATAGGAGCTCAACGGAATATTCGCAATCAAATCCCACAGGTTATTTCGGAAGCAGAACCGACTAATTTCTAATCAAAAAATCCAATCTTATGATTCGAAGAAAAAATAATCAACCCAAAATAAATACTTCGGCCTTACCCGATATTATCTTTATGCTCTTATTTTTTTTTATGGTTGTGACAGTTTTAAGAGATCAGCAGGTCGGAGTGAAATTTTCTATTCCTGATGCGGACCAAGTTCAGAAATTAGAAAACCAAACTTTGATTACCAATATTTATATTGGCCGTCCAATCGATCCTGCACGAGGCAATACTCCTTTAATTCAGATCAACGATGCGTTTATCTATAAAGAAAATTTGGATCAAGCGGTACGACAACAAACGGCGAATGACTTTCGACATCAGTCCGACCAAGCCATCACGGTTTTGAAAGTAGATAAAGAAGTGCCGATGGGATTGGTTACGGATGTAAAAACTGCGCTACGAAAAGCCAAAAGATTGAAGATCAGTTATATTGCTAATGCTACTCATTGATTTTGATTAAAAAAAGAGCAGCCGGAAGTTAATTACTTCCGACTGCCCAAATTTCTAAACATTGCGTCTTTAAACCTTTCACTTTCGTATTAATTAAAATACTTTAAGCAGTTTGAAAGGTCTTTTTTGTTTCTGTAAGTTTTTTAGTATTTAATGCTTCGAAGCGAAATCCAAGTTCGTGGTAGTAAGCCAATACTTTTGGAAGGACCGCTCGTAATTTTTTTTCTGCTTTCAGACTATCATGTAATACCACGATAGATCCAGCCTCCGCTTTTGTTACGATATTCTCATAACACTGTTCTTCTGAAATATTTGGATCGAAATCTCCTGAAAGCACATCCCACATGACAATACGGTAATGGCGTTGTAAGAACTGCGCCTGACTTGGTTTTAGTCTTCCATAAGGAGGACGAAAGAGGTCAGAGTCTACTAGTTCTGCACAGTGCCGAATATTATGAAAATAAGTGAGCTTATCTGTTGCCCAACCGTTGAGATGATTAAAGGTATGATTACCAACAGAATGACCAGCATTGGTCAACTGTTGAAAGATCTCTGGATGTTTATGGACATTATCACCTACGCAGAAGAAGGTTGCCTTCGCGTCGTAGGCAGCTAATTGTTCTATCACCCAAGGAGTAACCTCTGGAATAGGACCATCATCAAAAGTTAGGTAGATAACCTTTTCCTGAGTAGGAATTCGCCAAGTGAAGTTGGGGAAAAGGTTTTGAATAAAAGCAGGTGTTTTAACCAGGTACATCTTCGTTTTTTATATGTTCAGGATTTATTATTTCTTACCAATGCTCACAATATGGTAATTGCTACGGTACTCAGTAGAATTAATTACCTTTGTCGAATGGTATATCTGTTTTGAATGGGATTACTATTAATATGTACCGTTGTAACGATACAAATCCTAATTTCGCTGCCAGATATTCACATATTTTTTTGATATTTAATATAAATTTAATGAACGATAAAATTCGATTAAGGTTCGCCCCTAGTCCTACTGGAGCACTACATATTGGTGGTGTTCGTACAGCGCTCTACAATTACTTATTTACTCAGAAGATGGGAGGCACCTTGATTCTTCGTATTGAAGATACCGATCAAACACGTTATGTACCAGGAGCAGAAGCATATATTTTAGAATCTTTACGATGGTTGGGAATGGAATTTGACGAAGGCCCAGGAATCGGTGGTGATTTTGGTCCTTACCGACAATCAGAAAGAAAATCCTTGTATGGTAAATATGCTCAAAATTTAATTGATAGTGGGAATGCTTATTATGCTTTCGACACGGCGGAAGAATTGACGGCTATGCGAGAGGCTTACGAATCGAGAAAAGAAACATTTCGTTACGATGGAATTACTAGACAAGAGCTAAATAATAGTTTGACTCTTTCTGCCGAAGAAGTAAAGACAAAATTAGAAAACGGAGATCCTTACACCATTCGTTTAAAAGTGCCCCGAGATGAAGAAGTAGTGATCAATGATATTGTTAGAGGAGAAGTTGTTTTTCGAACCAATGAGTTAGATGATAAAGTAATGCTTAAGGGAGATGGGATGCCTACGTACCATTTAGCAAATATTGTGGATGATCATTTAATGAAAATCTCACACGTAGTAAGAGGAGAGGAATGGTTGCCGAGTACAGCGCACCATGTTTTGTTATACCGCTTTTTAGGATGGGAAGATACGATGCCGCAGTTTGCACATTTACCATTGATCTTAAAACCTTCTCCTGATAGTTATATTACGAAAGAAAACAAGGTAGCATTAGCAGAGCGATTAGTCGATGAGTTTTTTAATAAGAATGAAGAAATAGATCAATCTTATCGTAGTGATGCTTTAGCATTTTTAAGCCAAATTTTTCAAGACAAAAAGAATGTTGTTTCAAAATTAAAAATTAGCAAGAAGGATGATGACAATAAGCGTGCGCTAAAAGTTTTTCTGAAAAGTAATTTATCTGGAAAATTAAGTAAGCGAGATGGTGATAGATTAGGGTTTCCAGTTTTTCCATTATCATGGGTAGGAGAGACGAAGGAAGATTCCTTTAAAGGATTTCGAGAGTTTGGATTTATGCCGCAAGCGATGCTTAATTTTTTAGCATTTTTGGGATGGAATCCAGGAACAGAGCAGGAAATTTTTTCTTTACCAGAAATGGTAGATGCTTTTTCGTTAGATAGAATTGGTAAAGCAGGTGCTCGCTTTGATTTTGATAAAGCAAAATGGTTTAATCAACAATATTTAATCCAATCGGATAATGCAACTTTAGTAGAGCTACTTAAGCCGATGGTGAAAGAAAAAAATTACGAAGTTACAGATGAATACTTAACGGCAGCTGTTGGAATGATGAAGGAAAGAGTGAATACCCTTCCAGAAATTATCGAAACGGGTTATTACTTCTTTGAACCTGTTAAAGAATACGAAGAAAAGATGATCCATAAAAAATGGAACCCAGATCGAAAAACAGCGTTACTGGATTTAAAAGAGCAATTAGAAAATCTTCCAGATTATCAAGCAGAAAAATTAGAAGCCAGCACTAAGACTTATCTAGAGGCGAATGGATTGAGTTTTGGAGATGTTTTCCCTTTTTATCGAATTGCTTTGTCTGGTACTACTAAAGGTCCCGCTCTTTTTGAAATGATGGAAGCCCTTGGTAAAGCAGAGGTTGAAAAACGATTATTAACAGCATTTCCCGCTTTTGACGAAGTGTTTGCTACAAAAACAAATAGCTAATGGCAAAATCAAAAAATAACCAACCGGAAAAAACAAATAACGAAAGCTTGAAAGGCTTCGATATTACAGTAAATGAATTTGGGGAAATTGTTACCTCCCACAAGATCGATCAGATCAATGAATTTTTGGATGAAAATGTTAATGATAAAAAATTAGAACAAGGTCCTCCTGCTGAAGAAGAATAAAAATATTTATACATATATATAACTTTTATATTAAATCCTCGTAATTAAACCAATGTTACGAGGATTTTTTGATTTTACGAATACTTACTTTCTGGGTTTTCAATAAAAAAATCATTACAAATAATTGAAATTGAATTAGTTATGCTTTTTAACTGGATTTTAATTTATTTTTAATAAGCCTTTCAAGAGCCCCAAAAAGATCATCTACCAAACTTACATTTTTACATATTGTCAATCAATCCTTAAAATAAATTGCTAAGTCTTTTATAAGAAATAGCAACTTATTAAGAGATAAATAATCGCCCGTTTGGTCAATTATGGCTACAACGGGTACTATAATAACTGTTAATTAATAACGCTCAATTTTCTATTATGGAAAACAGATTACAAAAACTGTTTCTATGGACAACACTACTGATTAGTTCTTTTTTAGGAACATTCAGTCAAGGTATTGCACAAAATAACAATCCAACACTCACTAGTAGCACACCTACTGCGAATGTTACCTTAATCTACACTGGACCAGATACGATCTATGTAGGGGATAATTGTACCGCACCACTTGATTGGGGGGCACCCAATTCGGTATCATTTGAATGTAATGATCCTGGTTGTGAAGTACTGTCATATAATCTACTTTTTATCATTGGACAAAATGGTAATTATAGTGAAGGCGACTTGATTCCATTGGGTGAAGAGGTTAGAATTCTTTATGATGTACAAACGAATATTGATAACGTTACGGCTGGACCGACGGTTTATTTTCGAGATAATACACCTCCAGTTTTTGATCCACTTAATAACCCAATGGATCAAACTACTGATTGCTTCTCTAATCTACCACCAGTGCCACCAATTTCTAGCGTTTCAGCGGTAGACAATTGCCCAGCTCCTGGAAGTACCTCAGATGAAGTAACTATTACTTATGATGGTGAGACAACGGTTGGACCTGCGGATTGTAGTGGTGGACAAATTGTTCGAACTTGGACAGCTACAGATGGAAGTGGAAATACTTCTCAATATAATCAAACGATTACTATCAATCCTGATAATGACCCACCAGTCATTACAGGTTTTCCTAATGATGCAACGGAAGGTTGTGCAACTGCTGACTATGCAAGTTGGTTAGCTGCTCAAAGAGCTATTTTTGCAGCTACAGATAATGGATGTGGTTTGGCTGGGTTATCTGACGATGCACCCGCTACTTTTGATGCGAATTGTGAGACATTGACGGTTACTTTTACCGCTACGGATATTTGTGGACTGACGGCCACTGCAGAAGCAGAATTTACGGTTAGAGATCTTAGTGGACCGGTAATTACACCGCCTGCTAATACAGATATTACACTCTTCTGTGATGGAGTTAATGATCCAATTCAAACAATTCAAAATTATGCGGATAACTTGACTGCAGTTGATGATTGTGGAGATGTCACTTGGTCAAATGATTTTACAATGTTAATGAATGGTTGTGGTGGTGATACTGGAGAAGCTTCAGTAGAATATGTAGCAGAAGATGAATGTGGAAACGTTGATTTAGTAATCATCAATTTTACAGTAGTTGATAATACGCCACCAGTTTGGGATATGGATCCGGAACCGCTGGAATTAGTTTGTGACCAAAACGTAGATATTGATGCATTGATCCAGCAATGGTTAGACAATGTTGGAGGTGGAGTCGCTTCTGATGACTGTAGTGGAAATATTGTTTATGGAAATAATTATAATGGGTTAATGCCTGGTTGTGGAAATACGGGGACGGTGAATGTAAACTTTACTGCTCGTGATGCTTGTGGTTCTACCGTAACTCATACGGTCGCAGTATCGGTGATTGACAATCAACCACCATCATTTGATGATCAAGCTATGAGTCAGTCCGTTGATTGTGGTGACTTAACTGCTATTTCATACGCAGATTGGTTGGCTACTAATGGAGGAGCTAATGCTTCTGATGATTGTACGCCAATTCTGGATACAGATTGGTCTACAAACATAATCAGTAATACGCCTGGTTGTGGAACTACATTTGAGCGGACGGTTGCTTTTACAGTAACAGATGCTTGTGGAAATGCTTCAACAACTACTGCTACCTATTCCTTAATGGATGATTCACCACCTGCAATTGTTCCTGGACCGATGAACCTAACGGAAAGCTGTGGAGGAAATGATCAATCGGTTTTGAATAACTGGATCGACAATATTGGAGGAGCGATGGCTACAGACAATTGTGGAAATGCTACTTGGACAACCTTTAGATACACAACTTCTAGCGGAGCTTCCGGTGAGAATGTTGTGATTGGCAGTCAGGTTGGTTATCCTCAAATTGTAGCAGGCACCTGTAATTTTACGGTTAATATAGAATGGGAAGTAAGAGATGATTGTGGAAATACTGCTCATACGATTGCCGAATTTACTTTAGAAGATAATCAGGCTCCTGTTTTTTCAAATGTTCCTGTGAGTACTTCCGTAGAGTGTAATAATGTACCGGGTGTTTCTACACCAACAATTATGGATAGTTGTGATCCTAATCCTACACTTGATTTTGAAGAAACGACAAACCCTGGAGACTGTCCTGGAGATTATACCTTGATCCGTACTTGGACTGCAAGAGATGCTTGTGATAATGTAAGTACTGCGGTACAAACTATTACGGTATCAGATACGACGCCACCGGCTTTTAATAATCAACCAACAAATCAAACGGTTTCTTGTAATGCAG
Organism: uncultured Saprospiraceae bacterium; assembly: GCA_937995675.1. Classification (GTDB taxonomy): domain Bacteria; phylum Bacteroidota; class Bacteroidia; order Chitinophagales; family Saprospiraceae; genus JALZUU01. The sequence continues at coordinate 2,327 of CALKJE010000366.1, read as the reverse complement.
TTCCACCTGCAGCGAATGTAACTATTTCAGATAGTTGTGATCCTGACCCTTTGATTGAATTTTCTGAAACGCGTATTAACGGAAGTTGTGATTACAACTATACCCTTACTCGTAGTTGGGTAGCCACTGATGCTTGTGGAAATCAAAGTACCTTCAATCAAACTATTACCGTACAAGATGTGGAAGCACCACAATTTGTGGGACCTGGTAATATTACAGTAAGTTGTCAGCAAGGAACTGATCCGGGAGCTACCGGTACACCTGGCGCAATGGTCGATAACTGTGATCCTTCACCTACTTTTACTAGTGTAGATGTAACGATGCCTGGTTCTTGTGCTAATGAATTTACTATCCAAAGAACATGGACTGCCAGTGATATTTGTGGAAATGTAAGCCCACCTTTTGTGCAAACCATTACGGTTACAGATGAGGAGGGACCAGAAATAAATACTCCAGCTGAAAATGAAACGGTAGAATGTTCAGATGCTGCTACTTCGGAAGCTGCCTTCCAAGTTTGGATTAATAATAATGGAGGCGCAGCTGCTACTGATAATTGTGCAGATCTCAATGAATTAACTTGGAATGCATGGGTGCCAGGATCTTATGATCTGAATAATCCAGCTACACTTCCAGGTACAAGTGTTGGAACGCTAGATCCTGCGTCTTGTCCTTCAACCATGCCTGGAGTAGCCCAGTCAGAATCTGTAGATTTCGTGGTATTTGATAACTGTGGTAATGCCTCAGTAACGAATGCACTTTTTAGAGTTTTTGATAATCAGCCTCCTGTATTTGATAATTGTCCAACTTCAGTATTATCTTTTGACGCAACCTCTGGAGATTGTCAGGCAACGATAACTTTACCGGAGCCTCAAATTTCTGAAAATTGTAATGTCAATGATATTCGTTTTTCTTATAGTATAAATAATGGCCCTCGAATAGTCGTGAATCCAATTTCATCGATTACTCGTACGTTGGACGTTGGAAATTATATTGTTGATTATTATGCAATAGATTGTGCTGGAAATGAAGCTGTTTGTAGCTTCCCAATAAGTGTGAATGATATGATGCCGCCGATGATTTCTTGTCCAGCGGATATTGATATTGTTTTAGGTGCAACGCAAAGTTGTGAAGGAGGTGTTGAACTTACTTTACCACTACCTACCATGTTAGAGGATAATTGTTCTTATCCAGTAGTGACGCAAGTACAGCCTGCAATTCCAGCAGAACGATTTATAACCTTTGCCTACGATACAGATTATCAAGACTATATCGCAGAAGATAAAGAAGTAATTTTTACGGGACTTGCTGCTAATGCAGTAGGAGCTTCTGTAGACCTTTCGGTAAAAATAGAAGGCGAAGCAGATAATCCCGAAGCATATTTTACAGTACTAGGGGAAGATGGAACCGTACTAGGAACCACCGAAGTGGGACAACCTAATGTAACCGTTTTAGTGACAGGAGATTGTTCTGCCAATCCACCTATCTTACCGCTTGTTGCTGCTCAAATTGAAATTCCAACGGCTTTATATAATAGCTATGCTGGAGATGGAGCACTCGAATTGACACTTGTTGCCAATCGTAATTTTACGGCACCTGCACCTGGTATGAACGGAGATGGAATCAATCCAGTTTGTACTCCTTTTGCAAACGGTACACCGGATGGTGAAAGTGATGGAAGTAGTATGTTGTCTGTGCAATTAGACGTTGAAAAAGCAACACCATATTATTTTACGGTTGGAGCGACAACTATTCCTCCGACCACTATGCAGCAACCTGCTATCGCTCCAACAATTGATTTTGAGGCGGGTGTAACAGAAGTATTTTATGTAGTAAATGATATTGCAGGAAACACCGATTCTTGTTCGTTTACGGTAACCATTGAAGATAATGTACCACCTGTAGCGATTTGTGAGCCAATTACGGTTTTGGTGAATCCTTCGGGATTGATGGATTATGAATTACAGCCTTCGGAAGTCGATAATGGTAGTTTTGACAATTGTGCTATTGTAGAATATACTGTCTTCCCAAATATATTTACCTGTGATCAGGTAGGACAAGTTTTTCCAGTGACGCTTACGGTAAGAGATGCAATGGGGAATGAAGACTCTTGTATTGCAAACGTGGCGGTCGAAATAGATAACGCTCGTCCTAGTTTTGCAGTTGGATTTTGTGGAGATGATGACCTCTCTTTATTTGCCAACCCTCCTTTCGATCCAGCTGGAGGTGCTAGCTACACGTATGAATGGGATGGACCAAACATGTTTAGCTCTACCGATGTAGATCCTGTAATTGTTGGTGCGACTTCTGCTAACTCAGGAATCTATACC
>CALKJE010000365.1 GCA_937995675.1 uncultured Saprospiraceae bacterium | reverse complement strand
GACACGTCTGATAGCCGCATCATTGCTAACTATATGGACATGACAAGCGATACTTTTACGCTGGCAGAAGCTCGTTTGATCCAAGCCAATGGTTCTGGTCGTCAGCGATCTGTAGTACATTCTGCGGGAATGGGTTACTTTGGATTTATTATGCTAGGACGCATGGGAGGAAGAGCTCCACGAGCAGGTGCTTATACAGATCCAAAGGCACATAGTAAAGCATCGAATGGTGCTGGTAAGAAAATGAAAAGTTCTGCTAATCGAGTGACACGTACCCGTCCTTCTAGCGGAAAATCAGGTTATGGCTCTGGAAAATCTACTCGTTCTTATGGTGGATAATCGCATTGTTTCGGTTCGCCCATTGGATGAGGAAGTTTTGAAAGATTTAGAATTGGAATGGCTGACTACGGGAGAAAACGAGGAATATTTGTCTAACGACTTCCTACAGATGTCGATCAAAGAAGTCGATGCATTGCGAGAAGCAGCGGAGATTAGCTATCGAATTTTACTAAAGGCGGCAGAACATGCCGTGCAGCAAGGAGAATGGAAACTACTTGGAATTCCTCCGCACGCTATTGATTTAGTAAAGCATTCAATTGCTAACGAGATGGATACGCATTTGCTCGGTCGATTCGATTTTTCGGGCGGAATGGACGGTGTGCCGATTAAGTTATTAGAAATTAATGCAGATACTTGCTCTTTGCTGGCCGAGACAGCCTATATTCAAGAACAACAGTGGAAGCAAGAAGAAGAGAAGCTCGAAGGTAGCCCTTATAATCCATTGATTGAAGAACTGATCGAGCGATTTCGACGGATTATCAACCAACATCCAGATCGAGATCCTACTTTGTTGATTTCTACTTTGGGATACGAAGAAGATTGGATCAACGCCGATGTAGTAGCAGAAGCAGCGCGGGAAGCTGGATTCGAAGAGGTAGAGTCGGCGATTTTAGAACGGGTTATTTTTTCTCCTGAAGAAGGTATCTTTTTGGAAGAAGATGATGGCGCGTTTGTTCGATATGATTTTTGGTATAAATTTATTCCGTGGGATTTTATCGCTTACGAAGAGCCCGATCTTTTTGATGATCTAGAAAGATTAATCATTAATAGAAAAGTGGTGGTGCTCAATCCAGCGTATACAATGTTGTTACAATCCAAAGCATTGCTAAAATATGCCTATGATTTGTATCCTGAAAATCCTTACTTGTTGAAGACTACTTTTTCGGCAGCAGATTTTCCGGATCATAAATATGTGGCAAAACCGATCTACGGAAGAATGGGAGAGAATATCTCTTTTTATGATGGTGAACCTGAACCAACGTATCAAACCGAAGGAGATTATGATGATCTTCCGGTCGTTTATCAGGAGCTTGCGCCTTTTAATTTTGATTTAGAAGGACATCGCTATCAGCCCAGTATCTTTTGGACCGGTAGAACCTCGGGTCTTTGTTTCCGACGTCAAGATGACTTGGTAATTGATGATGATGCGGAATTTGTAGGACATGTAGTTGGATAAGATTTAAACAAAAGCTAAAAAGAATAAAAGCATTTACCTTTTTACGGGTAAATGCTTTTTATATTACAGACTAATTATGATTTTTTGTTCTAAACGAATTACGAATGTCCATCAAAAAGAAAAAATTCGGTCAGCTAAAGAATGGAGAAACCATCCATCAATTTATTCTAAAAAATAAAAATGGCTTAATGGCAAAAGTCATCAGCTATGGTGGAATCTTGACCGAATTATGGACGCCAGACAAAAACGGAAAACGGATAAATATTGTGCTGGGCTATCAAAAGCTAGAGAACTATCTAAAACATAGTCCGTACTTTGGCGCGACAATTGGTCGTTACGCGAATCGAATAGCTAAGGGGCGTTTTAAACTTTCCGGAAAAATATATCGACTCCCTACTAATAATCCACCGAATCATTTACATGGTGGATCTCGTGGATTGTCTTTCCAAAATTGGCAAACAAAAATCATCGAAACATCCGAAGGTCCAGCGTTGGCTTTGACTTGTTTCAGTCCAAATGGAGCAGAGGGTTTCCCTGGTAATTTAACGACGACGGTCACTTATTGTTTGACGGATAAAAACAAATTGAAAATTAAATATCATGCGGTTACGGATCAAACGACGGTGGTGAATTTCACCCATCATTCCTATTTTAATTTAAGTGGAAATGACAGCGTATTGGATCACCTTTTAGAAATTAAGAGCGATCGAATTACGCCGACAGATAAGACCTTGATTCCGACGGGTAACTATTTACATGTACACAACACACCGTTTGATTTTAGAAGACCGACACCGCTTGGTGCGCGAATTTTTGAGTCAAATTTGCAATTGAAAAACGGCGGCGGTTATGATCATAATTGGGTGCTCTCTGATTGGAATAATAAATTGCGATCCGTGGCTACACTACACGATCCGAAGAGTGGTCGAATGATCAAAGTAGCGACCACAGAACCGGGCATGCAAGTGTATACTGCAAATTCTATGGGAGGAACACCAACGGAAAAGAAAGGAATAAAATTTAAAAATTATCAGGCAGTTTGCCTAGAGACACAACATTTTCCAGATAGTCCGAATCAGTCGCACTTTCCGAGTACGGTTTTAGCGGCTGGTGAGGAGTTTAGGAGTGAGACGGTTTATGGGTTTGAGGTGGGGTGAGATTTAATTTTCTGATAACATCTCGTAATACTTTTTTGAGGTTAATTCTCTAAAATGACCTCCTAGAATGGTGGTGACTTGGTTAGGGTAAACTAGAGGTTCGCAGACCTCAATTTGATATATAATATTTTCAATGTCTACTTTAGGATTTTTTTCAAATGATGAAAGTATCCTTTCTGAATAGAGTTGATTTAATTTTACAAAAGGTTCGTGTAATCTTTGTTTTTCAGTAATTTTCCGGTATTTATTCTCTTCTTCCGTTTTAAGTGAATCATAGTATGTTTTGAATCTTGGATGAGGCCCGCCGAAAGGATACATGTTAGTATAATGGTTGTAAGGTTTAAAAGTAAAAACAAACCTTAAAGGAATATCGTAATCTAATTCTAATCCATTTATTAACAAAGAATCAAAAAATCTTGCAAAGGTTAGTACGTCGCAATACTCAGTAGGCTTTTCTTTGCGTCTATAGAATATTTTAAGAATTAAAATAGAAGTTTGTGTTTTTTGGTGAAAACGCATACCATCACGACAACTAAGCTTTTCAAGACTCTCTTTAATGTTAATTGCTCTAGGCGAATCACTATAACAATCCGAAGGAAAGATCTGCGCGTAAGATAGATTAGTTTGTATCAAACCAATGATAAATATCAAAATGACTTTGATATAATTCTTTTTCATGTTTTTAAATGTTGGGTTTAAGGTGAACAAAGAGTAAAATACCTCTAATCGTCACACACTAACCAAATATCATTTCCATTTTCTAACCATGGTCCAGGCTTAACTCCTCGTCCTCTTCCTTTGGAAACCCAGCAAGTATCATTATGAGAAACTAAATCATCTATTACATAGGTTATACTCGAATCCCATTCTTCAGAACAATCGCAATTATTATTACAGCTATGTAGAAAACTAATAATCACTAATAAAGCAAAAAACCTTCGTATTAAAATATACATCTCGATATCAATTTTTTGAAAAATTAAAAATGAACGGGCATAGTTTTTTAGCGTTAAAACTAACACTGTTAGTAGTTTAACGGGAATGTATTAGCACTATTGTTGGAAAAGATAATTTTAATGCCCCCCTTTTCTATTCCAATTAATCAAGACCACACCAATGATCAGTAAGCTCGCCGCCATCAACGACTGTCCACTAATTCCTTCTTGATTTAAATAATAACCTAAGAGAAGTGCCACAACTGGATTGATATAAGTCGAGGTAACAATCTTGGTTGGAGAAACATTTTGCAATAAAAAATTAAAAGCCGTAAACGCCATGATCGAACCAAAAATAATCAAATAACCTAAAGACCAAAAGGCGCGTGTACCGATTTGTTGATAATCAAACAATGGATATTCGCCTGAGATTAAACCCATGAGTAGCATCAGAATTCCACCAAAGAACATTTGCAACGCAGCACTTTGTAATAAAGATTCAGGCAGGTTGGCATCGGTAATCCAAATAGAAATATAACCCCACGCAATGATGGCTGCAAAAATCGCTGCGACGCCCCACAGCCAATTAGCATCATTTATAAATTCAGGTTGACCAACCAATAATCCCATCCCTATTATACCTAACAAAATCCCACCCCAAATATTGACAGTGGGTTTTTCGCTTTTCATTTTCCACATCATCAAAACCACTATCAAGGGTTCAAAAGCAACCACAAGCGCCGCAATTCCAGAGTCTACAAACTGCAAAGCCCAAACCACCAAACCATTGCCCATGGCAAACAAAAATAATCCAGCAAAAAAGGTGTTTTGAACTTGAGTACGCGTAGGAGATTTCTTTCCAGTCAGCATACAATAACCATATAAAAGCGCGCCCGCGATTACAAAACGCATTCCTGCCATCAAGAAAGGTGGCATATCTGCAATGGCCCATTGGTTGGCCAAGTAAGTAGAACCCCAAACAAAATAGATGATGAAAAAAGCAAGGATAATTTTAATATCGGGCGCTGACTTTTCTTGATTTAGAACGGACATTTATTTTGGAGTTTTGTTGAACCTGCTTTTGCCGGCAGGCAGGCCGTTGATTCGTTGAATCGCTGGACTGATGAGTTGTATTGAAGTAACGGACAGTTATTTAATCAGTGTCCCTAAGTGTCTTAGAATTTAATCTCGAAGAACGAAAGAATCAGCTGATGTACATTAAATAACTTAATGATTGCCAACGTGACGATAACCACTAACAAACGGTACGCCCATAAGTTCGCGTGTTCGTAGCGAGAAGCAAAAGTTGCTGCCCACCATCCACCAGTTGTTTGTCCAACGGCCATCAGCGCACCCATCTTCCAATCGATCAATCCTTTCCATTGAAAAATGGCGATGACCACAATGGTGTAAGCCATGATGACAAAACTCTTGACCGCATTGGCATCCGTCATGCTGTGTCGAGCACCCAGAACCATCATGGCTAAAAAGAAAATACCCATTCCCATTTGGATAAAACCACCGTAAAAACCGATGGCTAAAAAGCCTGGAATGATGAACCAATAATTCCGTTTGGTGGTCAGGTCTGTTTCGCGAAGCCAACGTTTAGGCTTGACAAGAATGACCAAAAACATGGCCACCATCATAAAACTAAAAACTTGTTTAAATTGTTCGTTGCTCACCCAGACGGCGACCAATACGCCAAAGATGGCACCGATAATCGTAGGAATACCATAGACCCAACTTCGATTTAAATCGAGTTTTCCATTTTTATAAAAAATCCAACTACCCGCAGCAGTTTGAGAAAAAATACCCACCCGATTGGTTCCGTTAGCAACATTGGGTGGAAGACCCAGCACTTCTGTCAAAATGGTTAGCGTAATGGCCGAGCCGTTACCAGCAAGTGTATTGATGACACCTGCAATGCCTCCGCCGAGGATGGCGATTAGATAATGGTATAATTCCATTATTCAACAATTTTTTGGCAGAGTTCTATCAAAACACTATTGGCATCTTTTGGATGGATAAAACAGACGAGTTTATTATCTGCTCCACGCTTAGGTTTTTCATTGAGTAGGCGAAAACCTTCTTTCTTTAATCGCTCCATTTCTGCGTAAATATCTTTGACTTCAAAAGCGATATGGTGGATGCCTTCTCCTCGTTTTTCGATATGTCGAGCGATGGCACTTTCTGGTCCAGTAGCTTCTAGCAATTCTATTTTAGAATATCCAGTTTTAAAAAAAGAAGTCTTGACTTTTTCTGATTCAACCGACTCAATTTTATAATGTTTTTTACCGATTAAGCGTGCGTATAATTCATTGGCAGCTTCTAAGTCTTTGACGGCGATGCCGATATGTTCTAATTTCATGTTTTTTAGAATGAATAATTAATAATGTTGAACTTCGCATTTATATTTTGAAAACTAATTGTACTTGATTATTAACTTCCCACATTCTAAACAATTTGAGTCCATTTTTTTTTCATACCTATAGTCAAATACAATTGTCAATAATTCTCTTAATTCATTTTCACTTAATTCTTGATTTGACTTAATTATATTAGTTAGCAAAACTTCTCCTGTTTTGTCTACACAAAGAAAAAAATCATATTTTACATTTTCCGTTAAATGATCTTTTGGGATTCCTTTTGTGAAATTTCCTCTTTGAATTACCTTTCTATTTATTCGATTCTCTACCTCCTGCTTTTCTTCGAGTGGTTTTTCATCGAAATTTTTAACTCTTGCTTTTATTTTATTATTGTTATATATACAAGTCTTAATTTCTGAACTTTTCTCTCGGTTTACCAAAAAGTTGTTTCCTTCTAATTCAATAAATTCTAAGTTTAGTTGTCGATTTGTTTTTGCGCTACTTGCGGAGCTACAGCATTCGATTAACATTACTAAAAAAAGTAGTAGGAAAATTCTCATAAGTTTATAAAACGTTTCTTGTAAGGAAAATTTTAAAATTTTATTTACGGATATTCGTTATAGAAAGGCAAAGCCTACAAAGATTTTGTTCGTCCTCCATCTACCACTAAGTTCGTCCCTGAAATATAAGCAGCAGCAGGACT
>CALKJE010000364.1 GCA_937995675.1 uncultured Saprospiraceae bacterium | reverse complement strand
CCGCTTAAAACGGAATAAAATGCGTATTTTTACGGGATGGAAGAAAATAATAAAAAAGGCTCGCCAGAGTCTGGAAAAAGCGACTACGGTGCCAATAATATCCAAGCACTTGAAGGCTTGGAAGCGGTACGAAAAAGACCTGGAATGTACATCGGTAGCACCGATACAAAAGGTCTTCACCATTTGGTCTGGGAGGTTATTGACAACTCCATTGATGAACACTTAGCAGGGCATGCTTCCCTGATCACGACCATTGTCCATCCGGACAATTCTATCTCTGTAAAAGATGATGGACGAGGGATTCCTACTGGAATGCATAAAAAGTTAAAAAAATCTGCACTTGAAGTAGTAATGACCGTTCTCCACGCTGGTGGAAAATTCGATAAGGATACTTACAAAGTATCTGGTGGTCTTCACGGAGTAGGTGTTTCTTGTGTAAATGCATTATCAAGTCATCTAAAAGCAGAGGTGCACCGAGAAGGTAAAATCTTTACGCAAGAATATTCACAAGGTAAACCTACTACAGAGGTAAAAGAATTTGGTAGTTCTACAGATAATGGAACAACTATTACCTTCAAACCTGATGGTGAAATTTTTGAAACACTAGAATACAAATACGATGTACTTGCTACTCGTATTCGTGAACTTGCTTTCCTAAATAAAGGCTTACACCTCGTTTTAATCGATGAGCGTGAGAAAGATGAAAAGGGTGAGTTCCGTCGAGAAGAATTTATGTCTGAAGGTGGATTATCTGAGTTTGTTGCTTACCTCGATGAAGGGAAAACTAAGTTGATTGAAAAACCTATCCACGTAACTGGACGAGAAGATAACGTTGAAGTAGAGGTAGCGATCCAATACAACACAACCTTCTCTGAAAATATTCATTCTTACGTAAATAATATCAACACTCGTGAAGGAGGTACGCACGTTGCGGGATTCCGTCGAGCAGTGAATAGAGAATTTAAAAAATACGGAGATGATAATGGCTTATTCAAAAAGCTAAAATTTACGATCTCTGGAGAAGATTTCCGAGAAGGACTCACCGCTGTAATTTCTGTAAAAGTACCCGAGCCACAGTTTAAAGGACAAACGAAAGGTGAACTTGGTAACTCAGAAGTAACGGGAATTGTTTCTCGTGCAGTTGGTGAAATCATTGGTCATTATTTAGAAGAGAATCCTAAACAGGCCAAGCGAATTATCGAAAAGGTCATCTTAGCCGCTACGGCTCGACACGCCGCTCGTAAGGCACGAGATATGGTGCAACGTAAAAACGTATTGACAGGAAGTGGCTTACCTGGTAAGTTATCTGACTGTTCTTCTAAAGATCCTAATGCTTCGGAAATTTTCCTTGTTGAGGGAGATTCGGCAGGTGGTACTGCCAAGCAGGGACGAGATAGAATGTTCCAAGCTATTCTACCATTAAGAGGTAAAATTCTTAACGTAGAAAAAGCCATGGAATATAAAATCTACGAAAACGAAGAAATAAAAAATATGTTTACAGCCTTAGGAGTAAGCATAGAAGATAAAGAGCTGGAAGGAAAGGTATTGAATATCGAAAAATTACGTTACCACAAGATAGTCATCATGTGTGATGCCGATATTGATGGTAGCCACATTGTTACTTTAATTTTAACGTTCTTCTTCCGTTATATGAAAGTGCTCATTGAGCAAGGATACTTGTATATCGCCGCACCTCCACTTTACATGGTGAAAAAAGGAAAACAATTCCGATACTGTTGGGATGATGATGAAAGAGCCGCAGCAATTACTGCTTACGGTGGTAGCTTAACAGAAGAAAATTCAAACATCAAGATTCAACGATATAAAGGTCTAGGTGAGATGAATGCAGAACAGTTATGGGAAACAACCATGGATCCTACTGCAAGAACACTTCGACAAGTAACCATCGAAGATGCCGTAGAAGCGGATAGAGTGTTCTCTATGCTGATGGGAGATGAAGTTCCACCTCGTAGAGCTTTTATTGAAGCGAACGCTAAATACGCGAATGTAGACGTATAAGAAGTTGTCTTTTTAATCATGACTGCGTTGCTAAAACAGTCATTATGCTTTGCATAACTCCTGTTTTAGCGCCTTGTCCTGATGCAAAAATCCATCCTTCTTTCTGGATACTTATCATAAATAAAAATTGTATTTGCTAAATACCGGAGTCCTTGGGCTTCGGTATTTTTTTTGAGTTATAGCAATAGAATTAGATTACCGCACTACTCTTCCTTTCCAGTTATATTCTTTTTTTAGATTGGCTAATAAACCAATTCCTGCCACGTAGAGGATGTGTAAGACTTGTGAAGACCAGAATGTTTTTAATAAATCATTTCGATTAAAAAAATGAGTCATCATACTCAACAGTTGATAATCCACGATAGATTTTATAAAAAACTGAATTAGAAAAATGAATAACATTATTTTTCCATAGAAAGGAATCAACAAAAAACTTACGATAATACTCCAACAAAAAAAGAAGGTCATAGCCAACATAAAGGTAACCTGCCATTCTGGATAAGCGGCCGACTTAGAAGCCCAACGTACTCGCTGACTGATAAAACTGCTCAGATCCGGTTGTGCTTTCGTAAAAGTGCAAGCCGCTGGATTTTTTAAATAGCCAACACTTCCTGGAAACGCGCGAATTATTTTTTGCATCAACAACATATCATCTCCGGAAGCTAGCTGATCAATCCCTTGAAAACCATCAACGTCCCTGTATGCAGATTTTTCATAAGCTAAGTTTGCACCGTTACACATTCGCATAAAATCCCCCTCAATACCGGCTCCCGTAACTCCCATCATTCCTTGAAAATCAAGTGACTGAAATTTTTCCAATAGGCTTTTTTCTTTATAAAAATTAACAGGTGCTGCAATAAATTTAGGTCCTTTTGCTTCGTAAAAAGAAACCAAAAAATTTAACCAATCAGAACCAACAATACAGTCCGCATCCGTAGTCACGATAAGCGTTCCTGTTGCTTGTTCAATTGCCGTAGCAATTCCCATTTTTTTAAAAGATTGAATTTTATTTTTATCGACGTGATCGGCGAGTATGATGACTTTTAGATTAGGATATCCAAGTCCAGTAGCAATGGCATTTGTTTGATCTGTAGAATGATCATCTACTAATAATATTTCGTATAGTTCCGTAGGAAAGTTTTGTTGACAAACACTATTAAGACAAGCAGCGATATTTTCTGCTTCGTTGCGAGCAGGAATGATCACCGTAACTTTTGTTTTTGGTTGAAAAGAAGGAGGTATTTCCCAGAGAGGAATCTGCTTCCAAAACCGGAGGTAACGTCGTATTAAATAGATATAATAAACCGTCAGGATTGCCGGAATAGGAAGCAGCCAAGTCATATTTTTATTAAGAAATTGTTCAAAAAGATTAATCGAACAATTGTTCGTAATCGTCGCTTGAGCTTTCTTCTACTCTTTTTTGGCGGACAGGTTCTGCTTTACGCTTAGGTGGTAATTCTAATCTTTCAAAGTCTTCCTCGATATCTTCCACTTCTTCATAATCTACAATCTCTCCGTTGGTTTCAACATCATATTGAGAAGCTATTTTTCGGACCTTTTTTCTTAAATAAGCTTTTCCAAATAAAAATCCTGAAATAATTGGAAAACCAAAAACCGTCAGCATAATAGCGGCAATTCCCATCAACGGATTCTCTTTCAGCATTTTAAAAACCCATTTAGCAAAATCTGTGATTACTGTATAATCAATGATCGCGGCACCAATCAGCAAGACGGGAGCTAGAAACGCTAACGCTTTAAAAACAAATGAGAATACCATAGATAGTCCCCAGAATACCAAGACTGCAACCAAGATTGCTCCGATTGCATTAAAGGGGTTTATATCAATTCTTTTTTGAGTCATGATTTTATGTTGATTTGTTGAATCTACCTTAGAAGTAAGTATTTTAACAAAAATTATGCTTTCTTAAAACAGTATTAAATTTTCACCAATGGCCTTACTCCAAGATAACTATAAATTTAAGCAATTGTTCTCAGAAAGCAAGAACGATTAGACCAGTAGATGGTTTTTGAGGACAAATGAGGTGTTTTCTTCGGTTTTATTGCTCTACTTGCAAGAACTGCATTTCATATAATTCTCGATAGTGTCCACCTTCGATTTTGAGTAAAGTTTCGTGTGAACCATACTCAAGAATACGGCCTTTATCAAGTACAAGAATATTATCGGCGTGCCGAATAGTTGAAAGTCGGTGAGCGATGATGATCGATGTTCGCTTGGCGATAAGCTTTTCAATCGCGTATTGGATAACCGATTCGGTCTCTGAATCAATAGAAGAAGTCGCCTCATCCAAAATAAGAATATCAGGGTTAAAAACGAGCGCTCGGACAAAAGAAATTAGTTGACGTTGTCCCATCGATAACGTACTACCCCGCTCCATCACATCATAATTATAACCGCCTGGAAGTTTCTCGATGAACTCATGTGCTCCAATTAATTTTGCAGCTTCTAAGACTTGCTCTTTGGTGATTCGTTCGTCGCGCAAAGTAATATTATCGTACACTGTTCCTGTGAAAAGAAAAACATCTTGCAATACTACCGCAAGTCGATTACGCAACGCTTGTAGTTCATAATCTCGGATGTTGATCCCATCGATTTCAATGGTTCCTTTTTGTGTTTCGTAGAAACGACTAAGGATATTGATGATGGTAGATTTTCCTGAACCAGTACTTCCAACGATAGCGAGGGTTTGTCCTGCTTCGATAGTAAAGCTTAAATTTTTAAGGACATAGTCTTCTGCCAGATAAGCAAATGATACGTCTTTAAACTCAATACGACCATTTAGTTTCTCCACCTTGTTGGTTCCTTTATCTTCGATTACTTGGTCTGTATCAAGTAAGTTAAATACCCGTTCTGCCGCGACCATTCCCATTTGTAGGGTATTAAATTTATCCGCCAACATTCGAATCGGTCGAAAAAGCATGGAAAGGTAAATTGGAAAAGCGATCAGTACGCCCAAAGAAATATCTCCACTAATCACTCCTCTTGCGCCCCACCAAACCAGTAAGCCTAAAGCTGCAGCAGAAATAATTTCTACCACCGGAAAAAATACGGCGTAGTACAAAATTGCATTTAAGTTAGCTCCGGTATAAGCTTGATTAATTTCTTTAAATTTTTGCATTTCATCCGCCTCTGCATTAAAAATTTGAACAATCCTCATTCCCGTAATCCGTTCCTGCAAAAAGGCATTCATCTCTGAAATCTTGGTTCTTACTCGTTGATAACTCGCTTTTACTTTTTCTTTAAAAATATAACTTGCTAAAATTAAAAAGGGAACAACGGTGATACAAACAAGCGTGAGTTTCCAACTGGTATAAAGCATCACTGCCAAAACTGCCACGAGCGTAAACATATCGGCAATAATGGTAATGGCTCCTTGTGAAAAAACCGTATTGATGGTTTCTATATCATTAATAGTTCGAGTGGTAATCGTTCCGATCGGTGTTTTATCAAAAAAGTTGAGGCGGAGATTGGTAATATGCTTAAAGACGCGAATTCGTAGATCTCGAATCACCGACTGTCCTAGCCAGTTACTGGAGTAAATAAAAAGATAATTCATTCCTACTTCTACCAGTAACACACAACAAAAGATAATGGCCATCATTCCCAAGCCACTCAAATCATACTTAAAAATATAATCATCTACCATTCGCTGAATCAGATACGGTCGTAAAACGGCTAGAGGCGCCAATACCACGGTAAGCGAAGTAGCCAATAGAAAGATTTTACGATAAGGCATCGCCAATCGCAAGATTCTTCCCAGTAGTTTATAATCTATTTTATTTTTATTCTGATCCATAAAATGAATGCAAAGGTAGTCGTTTTATCAAACAACAAAAAAGCTGGATGGTTTTTTCGTCGTAGAGACAATTCATGAATTGTCTTTACATGAATTGTCTCTACGGTTTAATATTATTGGAAGGAAAAAGATATTTTGTCACAATCACAAAAAAGGTCGTTACATTGACTGTCGTCGCACCAATTAGTCCTAGTTGTACTGGATCGGAGATCGTCAATAAACCCATTCCACAGGTCACGATAATTCCTACAATGCTAATCAACCAAACCAAGACCATCAAAAAGATCCAAAAAGCGTATCGTTTTCGTTCTTTAATATCTTGATAAGCACTTACTACCAAAGCCTTCTTTGCTTCTAGGTCGTAATCCGCTACCTCTTGACGACTCAGGTCTGTCTCCTCCGCACTGACTTGATTGACCATTTTTTTCATGGCCTTTTCGACACTTTTCTTTTCTTCTTTAAAATCCATTTGAAAATTTGAACAATTTAGGTAATGTGGTTCTACACAGCGTGAAGTTCTTGAATAACTCTAAATATTAGAGGTCATCTAAACTTCCATTAATTGGTCTGATAAATTTCCTGGAAGTATCGTTTGATTAATTCGTTTCTCATTGGAATTCCTCGACGAAGGTCGCCTTTATGTCCTTGACGTACCTGATCCCAAGGTGAGTCTTTAAGGTGTGTAATATTTGATAAATGGATGGGAGAAAACTTTTTATAGGTGCTCCAGATAAAATCTAAAAACTCTTTGGTCTCTACACTCAATATTCCAACGCCTTCGTCGGTGTCTTGCGTGATAGTAGCGTTTCCGTAGGTTTTATAAATATGATAAATAGCTGGAATCACAGGGCCATAAGGCCAAGCTTGAACATCTTCTTTAATCAACGGTTCGTTAAAAAAAGCTAGATGCCACCCATGTGCGAAATAGATGAGTTTTTGCAACTTCATCGGGGTAACGGTAATTTTCTCCTGCAACCCTTTTCTAATAAAAAAATTAGCTATGGTTAATGCACTGTACATAAAAGGTGGATTTGAATAGGAAAATTCTATTGAGAACTTGTCTAAAATATATCTTCCTACCTACAAATATAAACATATTGTTTCAAAAACTAGCATTTTTACACTATAATTTACCTTCATCGGCAAAACTATAATACCCGCGCTCCGAAATTATTAAGTGATCTAAGACTTGTGTATCTAAGACTTTACCAGCTTCTTTGAGCTTTCGAGTCAAGGAAATATCCGCCTGACTAGGCGTCAAACCTCCAGAAGGATGATTGTGAAAAAGCATGACGGAAGAAGCTTTTTTTATCAATGCTCTATTGAAAATAAGTTTGGCGTCGACCATTGTGCCTGATACTCCTCCACTGCTGATTTTTTCCCGTCCTAATATTCGATTCGCACGATTGAGTAGAAGAATCCAAAATTCTTCATGTGGTAAATCTTGGATCATTGGTGCCATTTCTCTGTAAGCATCTTGACTACTTCGAATTTGAGGCTTTTCACGTAAATCAGAAAGTTGTCGACGACGTCCTAATTCTAAGGCGGCAATAATTCCAATCGCTTTCGCTTCACCAACGCCTTTGAATTTTTTCAAGTCTTCTACTGTACTTTTTCCAAGTTCGTTTAGATTCTGATTTTTACTTTGTAGGATTAATTGTGCTAAAGCAACAGCGGATAACTCTCGACTACCAGAGCCCATCAATATCGCAAGGAGTTCTGCATCCGTTAAATTTTGCTTGCCTCTAAGGAGTAGTTTTTCGCGAGGACGATCAGCTTCTGCCCAAGCCTTGATGGATATTTTATTGACGTATTGAGTCATGATATTTTTTGTAAAAAATGAAAGATGAAATGGGTGCGTGACAAACTCATTATTAGAATTTGTCACGCAATAAAAAGAGAAACTCAGAGAATATATTTTTCTTCTAATCTAAGTTTTTGAATTCGTGCTTGGATGGCAGACTCCTTTCTACCTAAAATTTCAGATAATTCTTTTAGGCTTTTTTCTGCTGCAAAATTAACTTCTAAGGTTTCTTCTGATTCTTTTGTCCAAGGTTTAAAAGCATTGGGAAAAATTTTTTGAACTTCTTCGATTTTCGCTTGCTGGCCTGTTTTTTTGAAGTTGATCACAGAACGCATCAAGGCCATTGAAAAATCTTTCATTTCATTTTCAAAAACGGTAATTCCTTTGTTTTTGAATTTCCCTTCTTCATCTTTTTGGGAAATATTAATATTCAAATAGCTAGCGCCTTTTTTGGTTTTTCTGATATTAAAAAAATAGGTGCGATCGCCAGCATAAAAATAGTTGGAAGGTGTGGAAGTATTCATAATTGTATTTGTTTAAATAATTAAAAAAAAGAAAAGAAAAAGCTACCGGATATTACCCCGGTAGTTCTTAATAGTTATGCAGTTGCCGTTGCATATTTAGGATCGAGTTTTAGTTTTTCGATTCTAGCTTTGATGGCATTTTCGTTACGTCCTAGCTCTTGAGCGATCTCAATGATCTCCAATTCTTGGACATAAAAATCCGTTAGGGTTTTATCCTCTGCTTTCGTCCATGGAGAGAAAGCGTTCGGATATTTTTCGCGGGCAGTTTCGATGATGGCTTCGCGGCCTGTCTGTCGAAAGTTGATCATGGCTCGCATCATCCCTTCTCCAAATTTGACCATTTCGTGTTCCATGACGGTGATCTTATCGCGGTTGTACGTTCCGTCTTCTTGCTTTTGAGTAATGTTGATGGTGAGGTAGGCATTGCCTTTTTCAGATTGTTTGATATCAAAAAAGAAACTACGGTTACCAGATCTGATGAGTTCGGTGTGCAATGGTTTAGCTTGCATGTTTTTAGAATTTAAAAAGTTTGAAATAAAACTGTCGATACTTAGATGCTCGACATTTAGAAATTCCATAAAACATTTTCAAAAAAATTTAAATCCTAAAAATAAAAATGTCGCAACTCGTTGATTTACAACAAATTGCGACATA